>NZ_JAILWM010000008.1 GCF_025698945.1 Nitrosopumilus sp. | reverse complement strand
CAACCATCCCAGGCACAAACTCTACTGGAATACCAGTTAACGGTACAACCATCCCAGGCACAAACTCTACTGGAATACCAGTTAACGGTACAACCATCCCAGGCACAAACTCTACTGGAATACCAGTTAACGGTACAACCATCCCAGGCACAAACTCTACTGGAATACCAGTAGTTGTACCAAATGCAACTGCATCTTGGAAATTTGACTCTCAAGTTAATGGATCCCGCTTTATTGGGGATGTATTCATCAAGGAGACAGATTCAAGCCTAATTCTTGATGGTAATGGATATGTTTCAAATGATGGTAATTCTACTAATGATATTACTAATCTATCAGTTACAGCTTGGGTGAATCCTAATTATTCTGGAGGATCTTCTGAATTTACAGTAGTATCAAAAGAAAAATCATTTGCACTTACAATCAATAATAATATTGCTCCTAAACATATTGCAAAATTTGCAGTATTTGATGGAATTAAATGGCATTCAGTAGAAACAACATCACAAATAGGTGATGATTGGTCTCACCTTGCTGCAACCTTTAATGGAACAACACTTTCAATTTATACAAATGGAACACTATCAAATATTAACAAATCTATAGAAACTATATCAATTTCACTTGATGGACAACTTAAACCAAAAACCATTGACAAAATTACATCTTCATCTGATGTAATAATTGGTGCATCACTAGAAAATCACAGAACACTTGATGAAGTAAAAAAACAATTCCATGGTGAAATAAAAGAAATTAACATCTTTGATGTATATCTTAATGCAGAACAAATTTATGAAATTTATTTACAAACATTGCCACTTATTGAATCGTTATACAATAAAATAGAAACAATTGAGGAAGAAAAAATAATAATTCCAATTGATGTATTTGCACCAAAGATTGTAACTAATTCCACAAATATTGATCTAGCAACTACTAATAGTACAAATAATAATTCATCAAATGCAACTAATAGTATTATTGAATTTAATGATACACAAAATTATATTCCAATTATTGAAGAATCATTAAACCATGAACTAAATGAGCTCACAATATCAACATGGATTAAACCCGATTACAAGTCAGGATCAGCAGAGTTTGCTGTTGTATCAAAAGAAAGCTCATTTGTTCTTGGTATTAATAATATTTATTCACCAGAAAAAATCCCAACCTTTGCAATCTTTGATGGAATTAAATGGACAAAGATTGAAGGTAAGACAGAAATCGATGATTGGTCACACCTTGTTGCAGTAATTAACGGAACAGAAATTTCTCTTTATCTTAATGGAAATCTTGAGGATAAAACAACAATTCCAGAATCTTTTACAATATTAGATGGTGAATTATCCCCTGTATCGGCAAAAATTGCGGAAAATAATTCTGACTTGATAATTGGTGCATATTTGAATACCCTTAGAAGCAAAATTAGCTTATCCAATCACTTCTCAGGCACAATTGATGATGTTTTAGTTTACAAAGATGCATTATCTCAGGCACAAATCAATGATCTTTATGCAAGATATGTTGAACCAACCAAAGATAGTATCATACCATTTGAATCTCATTTACTTTCCTTCTCTGATCATCTTACAGTAACCCTAAACAATGAAACTATTTCTGAAACAATTCTTATCGCTTCAATAAATTCAACATCTGCTAATCCAATCCAATCATTTACATTTACAGATTATGTATCGTACAAACTTAACAATTCAACATATGACTATTCTATTGATGTTATCTCTTTCTCTGATATAGTTGAAGCTATAATCATTCCAAGAAACTCAACTGATATAGATAGGAGAGAAATACAAAATATTTCAACAACTCTATCATTTACTGATGTTGTACATACAAAACTAAATGGAAATAATTTGATATTACTTTTAGAATCACTATCACTTGATGATCAAACTGATCTAGTAGTAAATGGTAAAAATAATGTATCCCTTTCAGAATCACTATCATTTAATTCTACCATAATTGTTAATCACAATGAACTAGTATCAACTATTTTCACTCCTATTTTAATTCCAATTAAAGACAGTTATCTTATTTCTGAGGATGTTGAATTTGAATTTGAATTTGATCATTCATCAGAAATTATATCGGATGAAAAACAAAGATTGCACAATACAACTAATATTATTGTAAATGAGTTAGAACAAATTCTAAATGATACTCAAAACACATTAACTGTAAATGAATCTGATAAAACATCTACAATTATTGATGTAATATCTGAATTTGAAAATATCTTCTCTATTCAAACTGTAGATGCTGCAAAACCAAATGATGATGATCTCATTAAGATTGAAATTCAAAATACAAAAATGCAAATAAAACAATTACAGGAAAAAATCGAACAGCTATCTGAGAATGAAAGACTAGATGATGTTAAACTCAAAGAGATTAAAAATCATGTAAAAGAGATTATCCACAAGATAAACCCAATTATCAATAAACTAGAAAAGAATAACTTTGAACAGGCAAACAACATCAAAAATATTGTAAAATCAATAGAAGATACTGCAGGAATTGAGCCTATACAGAAAGGTAGTTGGGCTGATTCTAAGAAATCCATTGTAATCCAAGTGTATGATCCTGAAGGAAATCTGATTAATCTTGATTCAACATTTGAAAAAATAAGAGACGGAAAAGTTAGTCTAAAACTCTTATCTGATTATCATAAACAGCCAGGTGTTTACAAGATTAAGGCTATCTATACTGATGATGGCCAGACTCAAATCATAGAAGATGAATTTGCATGGGGATTGGTATCTCTTAACACCAAAAAGAGTACTTACAAACCCGGTGAAACTGCAGAATTTGTAATTGTTGTATTAGATAACAAGGGACATCCAGTATGCGATGCAGATCTGACTATGAGTATTACTGATCCAAAATTAGGAATTTCACTACTAAAATCAGGAAATGGCATTACAGCAAGTGATGAATGTGGTTTGTATGATTCTCAATATACAATACATTATGAGGGAACATACAATGTAGATATTAATGCTATGGCATCTGGAATTAATACTAACTTTAGTACAACATTTGATGCTTCCAATTTCTATGAGTTTGATATAATTAGAACAGCACAGAGTAAAATTGATCCAATTAGTAATCCAAATCTTTTTAATGTTAGAGTAGGTATTGAATCATTTACAAATGATAATGAAATTACTATAATCGAAACTGTACCTAAAGTATTTGATGTTCAAACTGATGCAATAGTAACAGAAACTAATTCACACAAAATTCTTACATGGACTAAGGAATTATTATCTAATAAAACATCTATACAATATTCTTATTCTGTTCCACTTGAATTCCCACAGCTTTATTCATTAGGTCCCATGGAGATTAATTCTGAATCAATGTCATTTAATGAAGCAAGAGCTTGGTTTGTAGCAAACGATCCACCATCTACTTTACTCCCAGATTCAACATCTGCTAATCCTGGAGGATGGACTGCTTCAGGATTAGCATGTACAACACTTCACGGTTGTCTTCAAACAAATGATGCCGGATCTGGTATTGCAACTTCAGTAACTAATCCTAGCAGTGCATCATTTACTGTAACATTGTCAGATCCACCTGCACCACCATATGGCAATGCTTTAGTTTCTTTTGTTGCACAAAAGAGCGCATCAGGTGGAAGACAAATCGATCTTGTAGCAACACTACTTGAAGGCGCAACACCCAGAGGTACCATAACAATTACAAATCTTGCAAATGGATATTCAACCTACACTTTTAACGGAACCAATATTGTAAACTTTAATAACACATCACTACAATTTTCTGCAAATACTGTGGGTGGAGGTCAAGGTAGAGCAGCCCATATCACCTATGGTAGTGTAACGGTTTCAATTAATCCATCACCACAAAGTCTCAATGAATCAATATCCCTAACTGACAACATTCACACAATCAAAGCAGCTTCTGTATCACTAGACGAGTCACTTGCCTTTACTGATGCAGTCAACACAATCAAGACAGCTTCTGTCTCCCTTGACGAGTCTCTATCTCTAACTGATGAAGTCAACACCACTCAAGCAGCTTCTGTCTCCCTAATAGAATCTCTAACATTTACTGATACAACTCAAACCAGTACATCAATTCCTGTATCCCTTCTTGAATCGCTATCAGTCACTGATAATGTACAAGCATTTCCGATTACCTCTTCTACTCTATTTGGTGATAATGTAGTATGTCTTGGATTAGGTCTATCTCCAGGAAGTATTGTTCCTCTAAATACATCTCCAAACTCTTGTACAACTACTGCATCAGTTAGTACAACTGCACCAAATGATTCGGTTGTAAATATGGTGATCTTTTACAATGGAACTACTGGTTATTCTGTTGACCAAAAAATAACGGGCAAGTCTATTGGAAATGATATTAATGCAAATTTTGCTGCATTTAATGGAAATATTAATTTCACATTAGTTGAGATGAATGTTTCGCCTGTAAGTGTTAATGCCGAGATTGATACAGTTGAAATTACCAATGTACAAGAAATTCAAGGAAATATTGATCTATCTGAATTAAGTGGAATTATTTCATCTGGAAAACAATTTGGAATCAAAGTCTCAATGAAATCCTCTAATTCCGAAGGAGATGATCTACAGATTATCTGGGGTAAAGATTCAACTGCTAATCAAAGATTTATGATTGATGTAATTCAAAATAATGTATTTAGTTATGATCTTCTTGAATCTTTTGATCTAGTTGATACTGTTGATGTTATTTCAGTCAAACAAATTTCTCTTCAGGAATCACTATCATTCACTGATGCCGTAGAATCTACAAAATCTGCATCTGTCTTACTTGCTGAAACACTCTCAATGAGTGATACTGCAATTAATACTACTGGTACATTTTCTATATCCTTACTAGAATCATTAACACTTAATGATGGAAATGTCTTAACTCAACCAATAAAATTCGCAGAATCCCTTTCATTTTCTGATGTATTAATTGTAAATCTTTCAACTGACAAACAAACTGCCTATTCTTTTCCTATTACAACTGGTGGTTCATGTAAAAATCCTAATCTCGTAACAGCTGATGATGGCTCAAGTGCAGAATGTATAGATGCTGAGACATTACAATTGAAAGGTTTTGGATTTACAGTTGGTTCTGGCGGAGGTAAAGAAATACCTTCTAATGCCCTTATTGTAGGAATTGAATTCATTACAGAAGCATTTTTGAATGATGGAGCTACTGCTGGCTCTATTACAGATATTACATTGTATAATGATCTTGGAAACCTTCATTCAACTGGAAATTCTACTACTCATGCCACCTTTGATACCACTGCCGGAACAGTTCACACCATTGCAGGTCCTACTTCTTTACATGGTTTTGAAGAACTAACTGTTGCAATTGTCACTGATCCTGATTTTGGTGCTCAGCTAACATATGCTATGACTGGATCTGGAAATGATGATATTGCCGTAGATCATGTTCAGATGAGAGTTTATTTCAGAATACCAATTGCATATAGTCAAAGTTTAGAAGAATCTCTTACCTTTACTGATGAAGTAAACACAAGCAAAGCAGCTTCTGTCTCCCTAGACGAATCTCTATCCCTCACTGATGAAATCAACACAAGCCAAGCCCAATTCCTTTCTCTAACAGAATCTCTATCCCTAACTGATGAAGTAAACACAAGCAAAGCAGCTTCTGTCTCCCTAGACGAGTCACTTGCATTCGTTGATCTTGTAGACACTATTTACGCAGCTTCTGTCTCACTAGACGAGTCACTCACCCTCACTGATGAAATCAACACAATCAAGACAGCTTCTGTCTTCCTTGACGAATCTCTATCCCTCACTGATGAAATCAACACAATCAAGACAGCTTCTGTCTTCCTTGACGAATCTCTATCCCTCACTGATGAAATCAACACAAGCAAGACAGCTTCTGTCTTCCTTGACGAATCTCTATCCCTCACTGATGAAATCAACACAAGCAAGACAGCTTCTGTCTCACTAGACGAGTCACTCACCCTCACTGATGAAATCAACACAAGCAAGACAGCTTCTGTCTCACTAGACGAGTCACTCACCCTCAC
>NZ_JAILWM010000007.1 GCF_025698945.1 Nitrosopumilus sp. | reverse complement strand
AAAAAGATACATTATTAGAACAATTACAAGCTGATCTCAAAGAAAAAGATACATTATTAGAACAATTACAAGCTGATCTCAAAGAAAAAGATACATTATTAGAACAATTACAAGCTGATCTCAAAGAAAAAGATAAGCCTATTAACAATCTCCAATCCGAAATCGTGAATCTAAATTTTGAACTATATGTCATAAAAAACTCTCTAATCTTTAAACAAATGAAAAAAATTTCAAATTTTATTGACAAAATTTGCCCTTCTGGATCTTCTAGAAGAGAAATAACTCGATTAGTTTCAGAATCATATAAAATTATCAAGAATCAGGGGTTTTCAGTTTTTATCAAATCTTTTGTTTCAAAGATCAATACCATTAGTTTTTCTAATAGATTACAACATAAAATTCAAAAACATTCTTTCACAAATAACATTTCAAAAACTAAACCATCCATTTTGAAATCTTCTAACCCAATTCTTCCATCAAAATTTTTTACTGTAGATCAAAATCTTCGCACTAACCTAAAATTTGGGTTTTATAATATTACTAATCTTGAAAAGCATCCTCTTATTAGTATCATAATTCCTACATTTGATGCAGTTGAATTATTAAAACAAAATCTCCAAAGTATTGAATCTCTAACAACCTATTCTTCTTATGAAATCATTATTGTGAGTAATAATTTAGATAAAAATTCTAATATGCGAAAATATCTATCCACTGTTAAACATCAGGTATATGTCTTCGAAGATGAATATTCATTTTCTTCTATCAATAACTTTGCTGTAACTAAAGCCAAAGGAGAATTTCTCTTATTTCTTAATGATGACGTTAAAATAATTTCAGAAAACTGGCTTGAAGCATTTTTAAAATTAGGGCTTAAAAAAAATGTTGGAGCTGTTGGTGGGAAATTATTATTTTCTAATGGAAAGTTACAAGAAGCTGGTGGTATTATTTGGAAAAACGGAAACGGGTGGAATTATGGGAGAAATAAAAATCCTAACGATCCTATGTATAATTTTGTACGAGAAGTGGATTATTGTTCAGGTTCTTGCTTATTTATTAAAAAAAAAATATTTGAACAAATTGGAGGCTTTGATCTTAGATACAAAATAGCATATGCAGAAGATTCCGATCTTTGTATGAAAATTAAAAATTTAGGATTAAAAATTTTGTATCAACCATTATCAACAGTAATTCATTACGAAGGAAGTACTTCTGGTACTGATGTCCATAAAGGTCTAAAAGTAAATCAACTTTCTAACCAAAAAATTTTTTATGAAAAATGGAAAAATGAATTAGTTACACATGGTGAAGATTCTCAAGAAAATTCTTTTTTTGCGTCAAATAGAAAAAATGGACTCAATATACTCTATGTGGATCATTATGTTCCTGAAATAGATAAAGATGCAGGTTCTCAAACTGCATTTTTCACAATTTCAGTTTTATCTTATATGGGTCATAAAGTTACTTTTTGGCCTGAAAATCTAAATAAATCTGAACCATATACTACTGAATTACAGCAACGTGGTATTGAAGTAATCTATGGACACCATAGTTTTGAAAAATTTCTTCAAGAACGAGGACATGTATTTTCAGTTGCTATATTGTCACGTCCTCATATTGCAGTTAATTTTATTGATAAATTAAAACGATATGTTCCTCACTGTAAGATAATTTATGAAGCAAGTGATCTTTATCATATTGGATTATTAAGAGAAAGTGTAGTAAAAAAGCAAAAAAAGATACAAACAGAATCCGAGCGAATTAAAGAGATTGAATTATCTTTGATGAATAAATCTGATTTTATTATTCTTAGAACAAAAAAAGATTGTATTACTGTTTTTGAAAAAAACAAATTTTATAATGTTGCGGCTTTACACATTGCTCCAATTTATGATGGAAATGTAGCCCCATATGATGAACGTAAAGATATTTTGTATGTTGGTGGTTTTCAACACCCACCCAATGCTGATGCTGTCGAATATTTTATAACGAAAATTTTCCCAATAATTTTGGAAAAATTACCTTCTATCACATTCAAGATTGTTGGTAGCAAGATTCCTCAAAAAATTAAAAATTTATGTTCAAAAACAAAAAATTGTGAGGTAATTGGCTATGTATCGGATCTTTCATCAATGTTAAATCAATGCAGAGTCATGGTTGTACCATTAAGATATGGTGCAGGAATCAAAGGCAAAGTTACTGAATGTATGTCTCATTCATTACCTTTAGTAACTACTTCTATTGGTGCAGAAGGGTTGGATATGGACAATAATGAATGCCTATTGATTGCAGATGACCCTCAAGATTTTGCAGAAAAGACCATTTTGTTATATAAAAATAGAACTCTGTGGAATAAAATATCAAAAAATGCTAAATTATATGTTGAAAATAATTTCTCTCCTGAACAAGGAAGAGATGTATTAGATAAAATTCTGAAATTTTTAAATTGATTTTCACAAAATAATTGGAACAATTCCTTATTTGAATTGATGAATTCATAAATTTATTTAATGATAGTGAATCATTAACCTTATGTAAATATTTCTTCAAAATATTCTAACTCAAAAATTAATTATCCTAAAAACCAAAATTATTAAATTACATAAAAATGAATTATCTGATTTTATAACTACTTATTTAATATTGTATCAATAAACTGATTACGTATTGAATAAGGCAGTTTTTTTAGATCGTGATGGTGTCATTACCAAAAGAACTCAAAGATATTTGACATCTATAGATGAACTTGAATTATTACCAAATATAGAAAAATGGCTAAAACTTCTATCCAAACAAGGGTTTCATTTGTTTGTAATAACAAATCAATCTATGATTGGAAGGGAGATATCTACTGTTGATACACTAGAGAAAATTCATACTTTAATACAAAAAAAGTTCAAAACATATGATTTCCAAATCACAAAATTCTACTTCTGTCCTCATAACCCAGATGATGGGTGTTATTGTAGAAAACCTAAACCTGGTTTAATACTCAAGGCAATTAATGAGTTTTCAATTGATATCAAAAATTCATGGCTAATAGGAGATGAAGATACTGATATTATTCTAGGAAAAAATGTAGGCTGTAATACTATTAAAATTGAAACAAATACAGAAATTAAAGATGCAGTCTACAAAATTTTAAATTCTTAAATATATTATAAAAATACAACACACTTTTTTAAATAAAAATTATTAAAGATACATTTTTACTAGCATACATGTCAGTTGTTGTTCGAAGCAGGTCTCCTCTTAGGATAAGTTTTGCCGGAGGTGGTTCTGATGTTCCTCCTTACCCCGAAAAATATGGAGGTGCTGTAATTAGTACTTCTATTGATAGATATGCATATGTCTCTATAAAGAAAAATAACGAAAGTACTCTTAAAATAATTTCACAGAACTATGGTTTATTCAAAAATCTTGAAAAGATTTCAGATTTAAAAAAATATCCTAATACGAGTCTAATTAGTGCCGCTTTTGACGTACTTGATATTACTCCAAAAAATATTGAAGTAAACATCAATGTTGATTCACCTCCGGGATCTGGACTTGGTTCTTCTTCTGCATTATCTGTAAGCCTAATTGGAGCTCTATCAAATTATTATGGTATATCTCTTTCTACTTACGAAGTAGCAGAATCAGCATTTGAATTAGAACGAATTAAAGCTGGAATCAAAGGAGGTTATCAAGATCAATATGCTTCATCATTTGGTGGCTTTAATTTTATAGAATTTTCAAAAACTGTTACAGTAAATTCCCTTAAGTTATCACAAGAAGTGCAAAATGAATTGCTTGCTTCATTAATACTTTGTAATACTTGTACAAATAGATTATCTGGAAATATTTTGAAAAACCATATTAATCTGTTAAAAAATAATGATCAAGAAACATTTCAGAAAATCTCAAAACTAAAAGATGAAGCTAGTGTTCTAAAAGAAATGCTTCTTAAGGGTAATATTAGTAAAATTGGTGATTTGATTAATGAACAATGGAATTTAAAAAAACAAATTAATAAAAAAGTCACCAATAAGAAAATTGACAAACTTTACAATATTGCTTTAAAAGCAGGTGCCACTGGAGGCAAATTATTGGGTGCGGGTGGTGGTGGACATATGCTTTTTATTGTTGATCCTAGTAAAAAATATCAAGTGGTTAATGCATTACAGAAAGAAAAAATAGATATTGTTAAATTTAATTTTGATTCAAATGGACTTCAAACATGGAAGATAAAAAACGAGAAGGTAATCTATTGAAAGATTATGTCATCAAAAACATAAATGAGAGTATTCTAGTAAAACAATCCCTTTATACACAAATTCCTATTATTCAAAAAGCATCAAAATTAATTGCCCATCAACTTATGAGTGAAGGAAAAGTAATTCTCCTTGGAAATGGAGGCAGTGCTGCTGATGCTCAACACATTGCTGCAGAATTTGTGGGAAAATATGCTCTAAAAAGAAAAGGATTACCAGCTATGGCTCTTAGTACAAACTCTTCTAGCGTTACTGCGATTGGTAATGATTATGGATTTGATGTGATATTTGAAAGACAATTAGAGGCATTTGCAACAAAAAAAGATATTATCATTGCAATAAGTACTAGTGGAAACTCTAAAAATGTTCATAGAGCAGTAAAATTTGCCAAAAAAAATAAAATTCGAACCATTTGTATGACTGGTAAAAATGGAGGTAGTCTTTCTACCCTTGCAGATTTGACTATTAATGTGCCCTCAAATAATACACAAAGAATCCAAGAATGCCATATTATGATAGGTCATATTATTGTGGGATTGGTAGAGCAAATTTTACTTTCAAAAAAATAATTTTAATCTTTTATTTTTTTAGCAATTATCTCAAATGAAAAATTCAAAGAACTATGTCCGTATTTTGGTGCTTCTGACATAGCAACCTCATCCTTTTTTAGATTATCGTGTAATGTGTCAATACTGATGATTTCATATTTGCCAATTTCATCAATCATTTTTTTGACATCTTCTGGAAGAAAATCATGTTTATGATCTGGATTTGCATTTGGTTGACCAATGTTTGGAAAATAATTTTTATGTGGTAAAATTAATACAAGATATCCCTCTTTTTTTAACACACGAGTCCATTCTCGTAATGCTTTTTTGGAGTCTACAATATGTTCAAGACAATGGCTTGAAAAAACATAATCTAAAGAATTATCTCTAAACCAAGGTAAGTTATCTCCTTCGCTTTGTATCTGTGTACCAAAAGGATAACCATAATCATTTTCTGTTAAAACTTTATTTATGCCTATAGCTGAAGTATGAATCTTATTTAACCCACAACCCACTTCAATTCCCACTCCTTTAGTATATTTAATTACTAAGTTCATCTCATGACGACGAAAAATTGATTCTCTTGTTGCATCATATCTATCAAAAATCTCTTGCATTTCTTTATCTGTAATCTTTTTCCCATTTGGAGAAATCCTTATCATAAAAAAAATAAATCCTTTGGTCATTTAATCATTTAGTTGCTGGGAAACATTTTCTCATGTATTATGTATTAAAAACTAATTAAAATCACATTATTCAGATATTGATTAAATATAAGAAATTTTTTCATTAAACATATTTATCAACATCATGCATTCTTGATCTTATGTCATTTACTTTTAAGAAATTAAGTATACCTGAAGTCATACTTGTTGAATCTAAAGTATTTTCTGATGATCGGGGGTTTTTCCTAGAAACTTTCAAGGAATCTATTTTTATTAATAATGGAATTGAGATAAAGTTTGTACAAGATAATTTTTCTCATTCACAAAAAGGAGTTTTGCGAGGATTACACTATCAAAAAAATCCTAAAGCACAAGCAAAACTAGTCACTGCATTAAGAGGCGAGATTTTTGATGTTGCAGTTGACATCCGTCAAGGCTCTCCAACATATGGAAAATGGGTTGGAGAAATTCTCTCAGATAAAAATCACAAACTGCTTTACGTCCCTGAAGGATTTGCACATGGCTTTTGTGTCTTAAGTGATGATGCCAATGTACTGTACAAAGTAAATCAAGAGTATTCACCTAAACATGAAGCGGGAATTATTTGGAATGATCATGATATTGGTATTGAATGGCCAATTGATAAACCCATTTTACATGAAAAAGATTCTAGATTACCTCTATTGAAAAATGCAGAAAATAATTTTTCTTACACTAGAGATAAATAAGAAATTTCAAATTCAAAGACATGGATATTCTAGTTTGTGGAGGTGCTGGATTCATTGGCAGTGCCTTTATTAGAAATTATCTTGGTAGCACAGATGATTCCAAGATAACTAATCTTGACTCATTAACAATTGGCTCAAACTTAAAAAATCTCAAAGACATTGAACATAACCCAAATTACAAATTTATAAAAGATGACATTAGAAATGAATCAATCATTGATGAATTAATTAAAAATTCAGATATAGTAATTAATTTTGCAGCAGAATCACATGTTGATAGAAGTATTGCAAATCCAAAACCATTCATAGAAACAAATATTTTTGGAACTTTTACCATCCTAGAGGCAATTCGCAAACATGACAAGCAGTTTGTTCATGTTTCCACTGATGAGGTTTATGGCGATGCACAAGACAAGATATCATTTAATGAAGATTCTCAGGTAAACCCAAGTAATCCATATGCAGCAACAAAGGCAGCAACTGATCATTTAGTTTCATCATATTATCGAACCTACGGGATTAACTGCATTACCACAAGATGTACTAATAATTTCGGTCCATATCAGTTTCCTGAAAAACTAATTCCAAAAACAATAATTCGTACTATAAAAAATCTCAAAGTCCCACTATATGGTAATGGAAATCAAATTCGAAGCTGGATTCATGTAAATGATCATGTTGAGGCAATAAAATATCTAATCTCCAAAGGTCAACCAGGTCAAGTTTACAACATTACTGCATATGAAGAAATTACCAACAAAACAATTGTTGAGAAAATATTAAAGATTTTAGAAAAATCAAATGAAATGATAGAGTATGTTACTGATAGGCCAGGACATGACAAACGATACTCCATTGATTGCTCTAAAATAGAAAACCAAATTGGATGGAGACCAAAATACAACTTTGATGATGCATTAAAACAAACTGTTTATTGGTATGTCAATAACCAATCATGGTGGGAACCATTAGTAAATGAGAATACTTTACATCCTCAACCTTGGACTCTTTCATGGAAATGAAATTTCTTGTTACTGGTTCAGCAGGACTGGTAGGTTCACAAGTGATCCATGATCTTACAGACCAAAACCATCAAGTATATTCTTCATATAGTGAAACAAAACCAGAACATGGTATCCCTGTACATCTTGATCTGACTAATCAAGAAAATATTGTTCAGACATTAAATGAAATAAAACCTGATAAAATAATTCATCTAGCAGCAATGACTAGAGTTGATCAATGCGAAGAACAACCAGATATAGCAATGCAGATTAATGCATATGCAACAAAGTTTTTAGCGCAACAGTCAGCAAAACAAAATTGTTTTTTTCTCTATGTGTCAACTGATTATGTCTTTGATGGAATTCAAGGAATGAAAAAAGAATCAGATACCACAAATCCTTTGGGAATTTATGGGAAAACGAAACTTGCAGGTGAAATTGCATTAAATAACATGGCATCACCTTATGCTATTGTAAGAACTAGTACTCCTTTTGGATCACACAAAACAAAAAAGTCATTTCCTATATGGGTAAAAGAAAATCTAGAATCTAAAAATAATATTCCTGTATTGGTAGATCAGTTCACATCTCCAACTTTTGTTCCTAATTTATCTAAAATGCTAATAGAGATTGCAACAAAACAGCTTGTTGGAACATTTCATACTGCTGGTGCCTCTAGAATATCACGATATAATCTTGCAGAAATGGTAGCAGAGAAGCTAAATCTTGATAAAAAATTCCTCCAGCCTGCAAGTATGTCTGAGATGAACTGGAAGGCACAAAGACCAAAGGATTCATCTCTTGATGTCTCCTATGTGACAGAATTACTAGATGAAAAACCCCAGACCGTTCAAGAGAGTCTTGATATTTTATTTTCTAATTGATGATCTGTTTTATATGATACATTTTTGAGACTAAAGAAATTGAAAGGAATCATCTTGCATGGTGGTCATGGGACAAGACTGCGACCATTAACTCATACGGGACCAAAACAACTTCTCCCGATTGCAAACAAGCCAATGTCGCAGTATGCACTTGAGGATCTGAAAAAAGCAGGAGTTACAGATATTGGAATTATTATTGGAGATGTTTATCCTGATAAAGTAAAAGAGTATTATGGTGATGGGGAAAAGTTTGGTGTTAACATATCATACATTTACCAAGAGGCACCAAAGGGAATATCACATGCAATAAGACTATGCAAGGAGTTTATTGGAGATGAGCGATTCATTGTATATCTAGGTGATAACGTACTGCGGAAAGATCTTTCAGATTACACAAAAAAGTTTCAATCCTCAGAAACTGATGCCATGATTTTGTTGTGTGAGGTTGATGATCCACAAAGATTTGGTATTGCAGAACTTGATTCCGAACCAGGCAAGATTAAAAAAATTATGGAAAAACCAAAAAATTCCCAATCTAACTTGGCAGTAATTGGAATCTATTTTCTTACTCCCAAAATATTTGATATCATTGATAAGCTAAAGCCATCATGGAGAGGTGAGCTCGAGATTACAGAGGCGCTACAGCTACTCATGGATAATGGAAACAAGATAACATATGATGCTGTAACTGGTTGGTGGAAGGACACTGGAACTCCTGAGGATATCATTCATGCAAACAAACTAGTTTTAGATTCCATTGGTACTGAAAACCAATTTCTAATTGATGATGATACGCAGATTAAAGAACAAGTTGTAATTGGGAAAGACTCTACAATATCACGAGACTCTTTTGTTAGTGGACCTGTAATTATTGGCAAAAACTGTACAATAGGCCCTGCAGTCAGAATTGGCCCTTATGTCAGTATTGGGGATAATTGTATTATCAAAAATTGTGAGATTGAAAATTCAATTATTATGAATGAATCCAATATTAACTCAAAAATATCAATTCATGACAGTATAATTGCTCATGGTTCTACAATTAAAGACAGTATTGTTCCCAAAAAACACAAATTTTTACTTGGAGAACGATCACAAATCAATCTCTGAGATATATGATCTATTAATAATTTTGTTAGCTGATTATTTAAAAAATTAGCACAAGTTGTAATTTTATTTTCTTACTTATGATCATATTAATAAAATAGTCTTTTATGAGATTAATTACTTAATTTGGTTGGGTTGCAGAAAAATACATCACATAAGGTAACGTCAGTATTACTGGCAGTAATTATGGTTACTGGCAGTGTATCATTTGCATTTCCCAATCATTCTCCAATATCTTTAGAAAATGCTTATGCGTCTCATAATGCAAATCTCTTTGTTTCAGCTGAGAATTCATTATTTAGCAATACATTTGCAGGTGCTTCAGTTATTGAAATTATCGTAAATGATTCTGATATAAGTTCTACAAACACTGTTCAACCTGAACCTGATGTAACAGTTAATGGTAAAAAAATTAGAATGGTACAAGCTGTAGATGGTAACTGGTATGGCTACTTTGCTGATCGAAGCAATGCTTTGATGGCAGACAGTCTTTCAGGCCTTGACGGTACCGGTCTTGATTTTGGAAAGTTTTGTTCCAGTGGCACTGCTGGT
Source organism: Nitrosopumilus sp. (assembly GCF_025698945.1). Taxonomy (NCBI): domain Archaea; kingdom Thermoproteati; phylum Nitrososphaerota; class Nitrososphaeria; order Nitrosopumilales; family Nitrosopumilaceae; genus Nitrosopumilus; species Candidatus Nitrosopumilus sp. Next base: position 7,851 of record NZ_JAILWM010000007.1, on the reverse strand, counting down.
GCTATTCTTGGAGTTGGTTTTTCTGACACTGTAGGTGTTGCAATTCCTAGATTATCTGGAATACTTGGTTCAGTTGATGGTACAGGACATGGTACTCCATCTCTTTCTGCTTGTACTGGTGTATTTAGTACTAGTACTCCAAACATCAATCATGTTACAAGAGAGCCACCAACACTGAACACAGATCCTGGAGCTGGAGGAGATGGTCAAATTGGAATTAGACCTGAAGCATGGCCAATTATACAACTGTATGATTTTGTCCCTGCTGGTAATGTTGTAGTTACATACAACTATACAGGTGGTCCTCAGACAACAACACTAACTTTTGATAATCCTTTTGTAGACATGCAGACTGATAGAACAACATATCCACAATTCTCGTCAGTAAATCTACAAATTACTGATACAATGCTAAACATTGATCCAACAGATGAAGATTCTTGGACTTTTGGAGCTTCATCTACAAATTCTACAACGTTTTATCAACTATTTGATGAAAATGGTGCTACTGATGCAGATGGAACTGCAGGAGCAGTTGACATTTCATCATCTATATCTAATTTGATGTTTGAAGACAATGGTGTCTTTACACTTGGTGGAGGCAATCTAGCAAATGTGTTGACTATTCGTGATAATGATGATCAAGCACTTCCAACAGATGATCCAAATGCACTAATCACCTTAATAGGAACTGATGGTGGTTCTGTGTCAGCTGGTAGTATTCCAGTTACATTTACTGAACAAGGAGCAAACTCTGGCCTCTTTTCTAATTCTGATGAGGCTGACAAGTCAAACATTTTGGTAAGACCCACTGCCCCTCGTGGACAGTCAGCTATTGCAACATACAACAATGTTGGAAATGCTGTTCTTGTAGGATTTGACTTTGGTTCAATTGATCTTGGCTCCTTTGGAACATGGACCTCTGGAGAGGAAGTCCCTGTAACTCTGATAGATAATGATGCTAACAAAAATACTCTAGCCGATGAGGATCTTGATCTTTTCAATCCTATAGTTTGGAGTATTCCTTCTGTGAGGACTGGTACTCCGTTTACACTATCATCACTTTCTACGGCAAACCTTACTGTTGCAGGTTCTACGCCATTATTTACTTCTGTAGACACATTCAGTGATAGGGCACTCTTGACATTAAATGTCCCATTCTTTGTCTCAACGCCGACATCAACTATAATTTCATTAGAGACAACTGATACATTTGATGATTTGTATCAATCCATTAATGATCCGTCAGGTTCCTTTGATGGCTATAATTTCTTCAATTATGATGTACGCTCAATTGATACTTCCTTGGTTGCAGATTCTATTAATCAAGTAACAATTAACTTACTAGATGGAACAAACACGGTGCAACTTGTAAACGGCGGACCACTGCAAGGATTTGTAAATCTTGCCGATGCTACAGGTCATGATATATTTTCGATGAACGGTGCTCAAAATGTTCGTTTGGAATTTAGGTTTGAGACACCTACATTTAGTGGATACAACAACGGAACAACACTTCCTATAGTTGCAGATTTCTTTTCATTTGGATATGTAAATGATGGTGAGTTGCCATCTGAGAGAATCGCAAACCAAATTGTAAGACTAGAACTAGAAGAAAATGGTGATAATACAGGTACGTTTGTAGGTACACTGGAACCCAGAATCATAAACCAACTTAACGTACTTGATCTTTCAACTTACTCTGGACTAAATACAATCTCCGATTCCCCACAATTTATTGTAATTGAAGGACTGCAAGGATTGAATTCTCCAAAAATTCAATATCTTGATCTAGGTGCTGATGGTGTTTCTACAGAAATATCTGATCAGCAACCTGTTCCAGCTCACTCTGGCAATATAGCTGTAGATATGACATCCTATGTTCCTGGAGATACAGTAGTTGTAACTCTTCAGGATTCAGATCTTAATTATGATTCAGATCTGATTGATATCTATACTACTGTTCCGTCAACTCCTTTTGATATTGCCTCAGATTCTATTGGAAAAGCCGGATTGCCAAATCTAAGCTTTGGCCCACTTGGACAAATGGTTGGTGTTTTCATTAATGGTACTCTCTGGCAAAACAGTACACAGACATGTGGAATCCCAACATCGCCTAATGGACTATATGAAAGCGGATTCACATTAGTTGAGAGCGGTGCTGCAACTGGTATGTTTAATGGCGACTTTGTATTGCCATCAGACTTTTGCCAATCAGGAGTTTTAACGTCAACTTCAGCACAGCCATTATTGTTATACTATACTGACTTTAGAAATGCAATAAACGAAATTTCAAGTGCATTTGCTCAACCTTTCATTCGTGGTCCTTCTACTTCTATCCAATCTGCAACAGGAAGTGGGTTAATTGATATTAGCACGAATTTAGGAAACTTTTCTTCAGTTTCTGCAGAAATAATTTCATCCCCTCCAATTCCCGCAGGACTTTCTTTCCCACATGGTCATTTGAGCTGGAATGTGACAGATATTTCTCCTGGTGCTACAATTACCGTGACGCTAACTTATCCGGATCCAATTCCAGTTGGTTCTGAATACTGGAAATTGATCGGTGGCTCTTGGATTGATGTTACATCACTAATTGGTAGCGATGATGGTGATGATACTATTACATTAACAATTACTGATGGTGGTCTTGGAGATCTTGATGGAATTGTTAATGGAGAAATATCTGATCCTGGAGGTATTGCCTTAGTTATTGCTACTGTTCCTTCTGCACCAACAGGACTGACGGCGTTACCACATCCTTCCCTTGATATAATCAATCTATCATGGACAGCTCCGTCATCAAATGGTGGCTCTGCAATTACAGGATATGATATAGAACGTGAATCTCCAATAGGTGGGGGATTTTCAGTAATTAGTACAATTGGTAATAGCACTACAGCTGGAATAGTTGCAATTCCTGGAACACAATACAACTTTAGAGTTTCTGCAATTAATGCAATTGGTGTTGGTGCTCCTTCAAATGAGGCAAACGCTACAATTCCTATAACTAATGCCTCACCAGTTGCACTTGATGACTCTGTACTTACATTTGTAAACTCTACTAAAAATAACATTGATGTTCTAGCAAATGATTTTGATCCTGATTTTGACAGTTTGATTGTATCCTCAGTAATCTCTCCTACAATTAATAATGGAGCTGTAATAATTAATGCAACTCAAACCGGAATAAACTATATTCCTGATGCTGGATTTGAAGGGTTTGATTCGTTTAACTATACTGCATCTGATGGAAACGGCGGATTTGCAAATGCAACAGTTACAGTTGGAGTGTTTGGCGCAACAGTGGAGCTAGACCAAGCTATATACACCTGGACTGACAAGATGTTCATCACTATAGTATCGCCTTCTGCAAACTTTGATGCAGGAGCTATTGATGTTATTGGAAATGATCCTGCAACTAGCCATGTGAATGTAACAACATCGCTAGGAACCCTTGCATTTTATGGATTAAATGAAACTGGTACAGATACTGGAATCTTTACTGGAACAATTGACTTGACTGGAACATGTCCACATGATGCAGATGGTGATGGTAATATCTTTGATGCCCCATGTCTCACTACTGGCACTGGACCAACTGATGGAAGACTCCAAACAAGCATCCCATCTGATTCTGTGTCTGTATCTTACCTGTTTGGTGATAATCAGTTTGTATCTGGATCATCCTTGATTAGATGGAACAACGGTACTGCAAATTGGTTAGAGGCATCATATGCACCTGATCATGACTTTGCAGTATTCAGAATTATAGATCCTGACATGAATCTTGATCCTAACACAGTTGATGCATTTAATGTAACTGTAAACTCTTTAACTGATCCTGTTGGATTTGATGTTGCTGTATTTGAGACAAATGATGCAACTGGAATATTTCAACAATCTGTAAACTTTACTTCTTCAGGTACATCAATTGATTCTGGAGACTCTGGTGTTCTTCGTGTAACTGATGGTGACCCTGTATTTGTTTACTATAATGATCATACATTGCCACCTCCATTTTTGACTTCTGAAAACTTTACTTTTATTGGTCAAGCACAAATCAATTCAGGAAATGTAGCACCTATAGCTAATGATGATACCTTTACCACGCAGTTTGAAACTCCAGTTAACAATCTCAATGTATTGCTAAATGATGTAGATGCAGACGATGATCCATTAACTATACTGAATGTTCAATCTATTAGTGATGGATTTGCAACAATTAATGCCACAAACTCCGGCATTGACTTTGTACCTGACAACAATTTTGTTGGAAGTGCATTTTTCAATTACACAATATCTGATGGAATACTTGCAGACAATGCAACAGTACGTGTTGCTGTTGGTCCCATCACTGACTTTCTTACCAAGTTTGGTAGTTTTGGGTCTGGTAATTCTCAGTTTTCTAACATTGCAAGTATGGATGTTGGAGATTCGGGACGTCTTTATGTGCTTGATAGTGGAAATGCCACACTAAAGGTATTTGATTCAAACTTTGACTTTTTGTTTAATACTGGAACTTCCGGCTCAGGAGATGGCCAATTCTCAAATCCTTTTGATGTAGCTGTTAATGGAACTGAGTTTATTCATGTATCTGATTTTACTAATAACCGTGTACAAGTATTTGATCCCTCTGGCAACTTTCTCTTCAAGTTTGGTAGTTCCGGCTCAGGAGATGGTCAATTTAGTCAACCATGGGGTATAGGAATAGACCCTGTTACTGGAAATATTCTAGTTACAGAGTTACAAAATGATCGTGTACAAGTATTTGATCCCTCTGGCAACTTTCTCTTCAAGTTTGGAACTTTAGGAAATGGTACTGGCCAATTTGACCAGCCACGAGATGTTGCTGTTGATCCTTCAAACCGTATTCATGTTGTAGATGGTAATAATAACCGTGTACAAGTATTTGATCCCTCTGGCACCTTTTTATTCCAATATGGATCTCAATGCTTTTTCGGTAGTCCCTCTGGGTGTGTTGATCCTGATGGATCAGGACCATTAGAATTAGGTGATGGTCAGTTTGATACTCCATATGGTATTGACTTTGATACATTTGGCAATGCATACATAATTGATGAATCCAATAATCGAATTGTAATATTTGACTCTCTTGGAAATTATTTGGATAAATTTGGTTCAACAGGTTCTGGTGATGGTCAATTATTTGATCCTCGTGGAGTTAATGTGATTGATAATCCTCCAAAGATTTTTGTTGCTGGAGCATCTCAAAACAGAATTCAACTATTTGGTTTAGGCTCATCACCTGTTGCATTTGATGACTTCTTTACAACACAGTTTGAAACACCGTTAGTCAATCTTGATGTACTTGCAAATGATACTGATGCAGACTTTGATTCCCTATTGATTTCTCAGGTAGGTCCAACACTTAATGGTGGAATTACAGTTCTTAATACATCATTTACAGGAATTGATTACACTCCACCTGATGATTTCAGAGGAGTTGATATATTCAACTATACCATTACTGATGGCAACGGCGGATTTGCATCAGCTAATGTAACAATTCCAGTTATTGGAGCAAACGGCAAGATTGTATTTTCACAGGCATTTAACATATTTACAATTAATTCTGATGGAACAGAGAAAACTTTACTTGTTACTGGCAATGCTACTTTTCCTAACAGGTTTCCATCTTGGTCACCAGATGGAACTAAACTTATACTATCTAGTGTTGTTGACAAGACTCCATTTGTAAATGATTATGATATTGTTGTAATTAATTCTGATGGTACTGGAATTACAAACATTTCAAATCTTGCTGGTAATGATGTACAACCAAGCTGGTCACCTAATGGTGAAAAGATTGCATTTGCAAATGATCCATCAGGACCTACTCCAAGTCAAATCTTTATAATCAATGCAAATGGTACTAACTTGATAAATATTTCAAACAATACTTTTGCTGATTCTGATCCACAGTGGTCACCTGATAGTACGAAAATACTGTTTGTAAGTACAAGAGATGGCAACAATGAAATCTATTTGATGAATGTTGATGGATTAAATCCAATTAGATTAACAAATGTTACTGGTTCTGATTCCCAACCAAGCTGGTCACCTAACGGAGAAAAGATTGCCTTTACAAGTAACAGAGATGGAAATACCAAGATCTATACCATGAATGCAGATGGCTCTAATCCTACACTTTTAACCAATCTTATTCCAGCTAATCCGCAACCATTCTGGTCACCAGATGGACAAAAGATATTATTTGAATATCAAGGGGATCTTTGGACTATCCATCCAGATGGTTCAAATCTAACTAGAATTACATTTGAAAACTCTCAAATTCTAGAACCTGATTGGGGTACTGCCTCAAACACAGTCGCAAGTGTTTTGATTGCATTTAATGACTCTTACAAGACACAGACAGACACGCCACTAATTGTCCCAGCACCTGGTGTCTTGGCAAATGATACTAGCATTCTGCCACTATCAGCAGTACTAGTCTTATCATCAAGCACTGGAGTTTTGAATCTAAACTCTGATGGCTCTTTTGATTACACTCCTCCTGTAGGATTTGAAGGAAAAGTATCTTTCCTATACAATGCAACTAACGGAGTAGATATGAGCAATACTGCAAATGCTACAATTAATGTCATAAAACCTTCTATATCATTTACAAAAAACCCAGCACAATATGTTAATGGAGAAAATGTATTTGTTACAGTTAATGATCCTGTTGCAAACAATTCAACTCTAAAAGATGTCATTTCAGCAAATCTTACACGTAGTTCAGGTGGAGTAGATACTACTATCTTAGTATCTCTAACAGAAACTGGAATTAATACTTCAAAATTTACAAATACTACACCAGTAATTCTTGGAACAACAATTCCTGTCAATGCTGGTGATACACTTACTGCAACATACCTAGGACAGAATTCTATCAGTAAAGTAACCTTACTTGGAGGTGGAGTGACACCAACAAACACTAATCCAATTTCATTGATTCCAAATATTATACAAATTGAAGATGGAGGAGAGATTCGAATATTTGATTCATCCAAAGCAGGAAATGGAATTCAAATTATCACCGCATTTGTTAGTACTGTCAATGATCCTACTGGAATTCTAGTTTCATTAACTGAAACTGCTAATGATTCTGGAGAATTTGTAAGTGATAGTATAATATTTTCAAATCAATTTACTAAAAGATTTACAAATATTCAAAGCGTAGATATTGGAAACAACGTGTTTATATCCTATCCAATTTCCGATACAAAATTTTTCCTTCGTTCTAATACTGGAGCTTTACCACAAGGTGAGTTTCAATGGGGATACGAAAGCTCAAGACATTTGGTAGGTAACTGGGATGGTGATAATGATGATGACATTGGAACATTCAACTCTGATGGTAGATGGTGGTTACGTGATAATGATATTGCAAATACATACGATACATTCTTGTGGGGTAATGTAAACAGCAGACCTTTGGTAGGTAACTGGGATGGTGATAATGATGATGACATTGGAACATTCAACTCTGATGGTAGATGGCACTTACGCGACCTTGATACTGGAACTTACTATGCCCCTCAATTCTTGTGGGGTAATGTAAACAGCATTCCTGTTGTAGGCGACTGGGATGGCGATGGTCGTGATGACATTGGAACATTCAACTCTGATGGTAGATGGCACTTACGCGACCTTGATACTGGAACTTACTATGCCCCTCAATTCTTGTGGGGTAATGCAAACAGCATTCCTGTTGTAGGCGACTGGGATGGCGATGGTCGTGATGACATTGGAACATTCAACTCTGATGGTAGATGGCACTTACGCGACCTTGATACTGGAACTTACTATACCCCTCAATTCTTG
>NZ_JAILWM010000006.1 GCF_025698945.1 Nitrosopumilus sp. | reverse complement strand
TTTTATACAAAAAAATGCAAGAAATTTATTCTGATGATCCAATAAAAAAAGAGTTGTTAGATAAGAAAAAACCACATGCTTTCTATGTAGGATTAAAAAGATACAAAGATTCACAAAAAAACGAAAAAACTTGATTTTTTGAACTTTTTGAAATTAGGCATGAGTAATTATCACAAAACTATCACAAATTAGTCATAAAATGGGGGTAAAATGGTAATATTGTGATACTTTTTGTGAAAAATAGGTAGGTTACTTAGGACAATTCACAAAATCACAATTTCACAGAATACCCTATATCTATACCCCCATTGTGATTTTGTGAATGTGAAAATAGTTTTTTTATTTTTTCCTTTTTTACTTCTATAGAATAAATTAGTTTAATGTAATTGATAACACATGTATCCCGCACATGATTCTACAATAATCTTTATAATAATTGGTTTCATCGATTATCCAATGATAATTTATTTTGATATTTGTAAAGGTGTATCTAATTAGAAATCAATTATTGTGTATGGATATTTGATAATGGCATTGACAAAAATAAAGAAAAAAAATAGCATTGAGAAATTAAAAAATAAGATAAGAATACCAAGAAATGGTATTCATGGTTCTGAAGCAGTAAGAAGATTATCAATAATTGATAGTTCTGGTGAATCAGATGTTAGGGGTACACCACCTGATATTTACTGGAAGATATGTAAAGAATTGAATTTCTATCCAAAAGTAGATTATGCTGGTGATGATTTACATCACATGTGCAAGGACTACATAACTAAAGAAAAGAATACTTTTTCAATAAACTGGATATGGAATGGATTCCTAAATCCTGAATATTCCGAGAATGAATTGTACCTTGCTTACGCTGTGGATATGTGGAAACGATATGATATTAATCTATTAGTTCTAACATATTCAAAAACTGGTAGGGGTTGGTGGCATCGACATGTTGAACCATATCGCAAATCTGGTGAAGCCGATGTGATATTTTATGAAGGAAGATTAGTATTTTCAGATGAACTTGGATGGAAGATGGATAACAATTCCACTGATGATTCTGCATTCATTTTCTATAAATCAAAGATGTTTCCACATGATGTATTTTGTCCACATCCTTGGGATTGGTAACTGTTAACTGTTAACACCATTTTCAGTTAATTGAATTAACAATTAACAGATAGCCCACACACCATCATTTCCACTAGGTTTTGTACTTAGTGAATTTCTTTCAACAAATATTATTATACTCAACATTTGCTCTAATCTTTCATGAAACACATGAGTTATGGGGTACGAAGAAATCGTGACTAATCAGGGCAAAATAGGTAAAAAGAAATCTGTAAAGATTTTGCCCAAGACGTTGAGGATTCTCAACCTTGTGAGATACGGACACATCCCAAAAGAGATTGCCGACTTTACCAATGAATCAAGACAAACTGTTAGTTACCATCTAGGCATACTTTTGAAGAATAAGATGATCTATGATACAACCAAATCATCTAACAAATGGAAGATATACCGCTTAACAGAATTAGGGCAAAAAGTTCTCGCACAGTACGAAGGCATCGAGAAAAAAGAATTGAAAGGTATTGAAAATGCAAGATGGATTTGCATTGTAAAAAATACTAAAAGACTTCAGAAATTCCTATTTGAAAATGGATTCAAAGTTCATTCGATGGGAAATTGGAATCAATGGGTTGGTGAAATCCAAGGCTTTTCAATTGCAGTAAATGAAGCAAGATTGACTAAACTAATGATTACACATCCACCATCTTATTCTGGTGATTTACAATCTGCATTCAAGAAAGTAAGTGAAAACATTCTAACAGTTATCGGTGTATTGAATAAAAAGTATGATCTTGATTTATCCATTCCAGAACCAATTCAAGGTAGGCAATTCACAATGGCTAACGGTATTGCTGATTATCTTCTGGATATTACAAATGGTTCACAAATCAAATTAATGAATGGAAAAATATCAATTGATGCTTCAAAGAAAGGTGAACCAAGAATTGAATTTGATGAAATAACTGAAGCACAGGAATTCGCAAATATGCCAAAAATTGTTGCAGAACTTAAGGCAACAATTGAAGAATCTAATAGAAAACATGAGATACAAACAGAATTAATTTTACAGTCTATGAATACATTATTGAAACAGAACCAAACAACGCTTGATACTTTGGCAACTATTGTATCTGGTAAAAATGAGGGCAAATTAGAGCAAAACATTGAACCAAAAGAATTCAAAGATAGTTTTGGAATGTTTGGATAGATAACTAGAAATTTCTACTTTTGGTATCAAATATTGTTGATTAGTAATTTGATTAGGATAGAATGGTAATTCTTGATTAGTGTGTGGCTAATACCTTTACTCATTTTCATTCCCCATTTACCATCGCCACACATGAATCCTTTTATCAAAGTTTGATAATTTACAAAGTGCCTATAGCGATATGGTGTTTCACTGGTGCGTGTGATGGTTATCGTATCATCCACGCATTAGTTTAATTATTTTTAGCAAGAATATTCATATATCATTAGAATTTTAGAAAATCAGATGGATGCAATAATCGACACATCAAGATTCAGTTCAATAGAAATTGAAGTTATCAAAAATCCAGAAACAGAACTTAATCCATTTCTACAAAATTATTCTGAAGTAAATAATATTGAAATTACAAAGATGTATGGATTCGCAAAAGATTATTTCAAAGGTGTGATACCATTACAAGAAATCAAAGAAATTGTAGATGTTAAATTTAGAAATCAAAAACAAATTAGAAAACAATCAAAGTTAGGAAGAATCGCTTCATTAAAGAAATCTATTTCAAGTACAAAAACAACATTAGCAAAAAAACAAGAACAATTGAATTTGTTAATGAAAGAACCATTCTCATTAGTTGCTGAAGGGGGTTCTGAAGATTGAACGGACATAGAGAAGGAAAAAAATTCATACCACATAATGATTCTAAGAAATCAACTTCTTCAAAATCAATCAACCAATCAACAACTGGTGGTGATGAAATGAAAGGATTACCAAAATCTTTCAAGGGATATGATGTAATGAAACGAAAGAAAGTTACTGTAACAAAAGGAATTCATAAAATTACAATGAAGAATGGAAGAACCGCTTTACAAGGAACTTCACCATTATCTGGAAACACAATTACACATATCATAGGGTAAACTCATGATCTGTAATGATTGTAAAAAGGAATTTATCAAGAAGTACCCGAAACAAAAAACGTGTTTGTTTTGTGGGTTCGCAAAATTATTTTCTTCAAAAATTTTACATAAAACATTATAACGTATAGTTTTTTCACAGTTAATCGTTGAAGAAACAAGAAATGAAAACACCATTTGCAGATAAGTTAACAGCGATATTCTTAACGTCATTTCTTGTAGTTGCTGGAATTATATTCTATTTCATATTTGTAATGGATGTTGTGATTATGGGATTAGTTTATGTGATGTTAGTTCTGATGATCCCAATTTTTGTTGTATTGGTATTTGATAAAAAAATAGAAAGAAAATGGGGTAAACCACAATGAAAACAAGTGACCTTTATTTCATTTTATTTTTTATAGTAATGTTTGGTTCAGTTGGAATATTCTTCATAGATTTTATAGAAACACCAGTTAATTTCACTATCTTTATTTTATGTTACATATCATTAGTACCAATTGCAATTTTCGCTTCACGTGAAGAAAACAAAGAAAGAAGAATCAAACATCAAAATGAATGTAAATGTACTTGTGGTTTTTGCTGTAAAGGAATCAAATTAAATAAAAAATCTTGGTGGAATAAACAATGAAAAAACCTTCAGAATTGTTTTGGGCTAGAGTAATGTTTGGATTTGGATTATTCTATACATCATTATTTGTTGTATTAGTATTTGTAAAACCACCAAAAGATTTGTTTCTTCTAATTTTATTTCCAATTGGATTTGGAATTTCAGTTTTAATGTTAGTAAAGGGATATAAATTGGCAAAAAAAGAGAAGGCTAAGTTAAAATGAGTAAGTTAACATATTTTGTTGTAGGAACAGTAACAATTTCAGTTTTGGTTTCATTAATTTCAATTGGATTAGTAATGGATGCAAATCAAAAATTTGAGAATGTTAATACAAATTTCCAAAATATGAAAGAAATGTTCTTCCAAAACCAACTTGGAAATCAACAATACAACTGTATCCAAGATTTTGAAATTAGAAATGCTTTAGATGTTGGAATAACTGATAGTATGAATCAAAGAAGTGAATGCTTGATGAAGATAGATGTTTCAAAGAAAATTTATCAGTATCAAGAATTTGGAATAGAACCAGTTTTCAATGATAAAGAGATTAGATATATTGAAACAATTTTAACACAAACAAATGTTCCAATCTTTGAACAGATGTTACAGTTTAGACCTTCATTACCAATTGAAGAACCTGATTTACCAACAATTGGAAACTTAACAATTTCTTCACCAGATTCAGAAGAATAATCATTTTACAACAATCATTATAAGGTAGATAAATAGAAAAATAGACGTATGGCAAACATCAAAGTACCTGATGAAATTCCTAAAATTATGCAAAAAACAATGTTTGCAGTTGATGATGATGGTGAATTTATCTTTCCAACATTTAATGATGGCATCTTTCTTTTATTGGCAACAATCAAAATGAGAAAAGATTTTGATGAAGCAAAAAGACATCCAAACACTTTGAAAGAATATCAGAAAAAGATGTTAAAGGACATCCAAAAGTTACAAAGGAATAATATTTTACCATTGAATGCCAAAAAAATTAGAAAGGATATTTTAGAAAATGAATAAATTATTTGGAATACTTTTTTCTGTATTATTGTTTTCATCATTGATTCCTAATTCATTTGCATTAACTGATCCGCATGGAAACGAAGTGATTTGTTATAATGAAGATTTGAATGTTGTACCATGTAATCATAGTTCAGCAATTGCAACAAATTCTAATTCAACTGAAGTATCAAATGGAAAAGTCACAAGTGATGATAAAACAACTAGAGTTACAGAAAAACAGTTGAAACAAGAAGAAGAAAAAGCAAAAGAAACTTTAGAAAAAAAACCAGCAACTACTAATGTAGTAAGAAACGCAAACTTGGAAGATTTACAACTTGCAAACCCACAAACAATCACAAATGAAAACCAATCTGTATGTGGTCAAACTCATTTGAATGATGTAACACTACCATTTACAATGACTGTAAAATATCCACAAACATTAGATGTTGATTTGTTAGTATCTGCAAATTCACCAGAAAAATCAGAAATGAAGGCTATTAGAGATGTTGATTTCTTTACAGTTGACACAAAAAACTCAACTGATGTATTTACAATATCAGCGTTTTGGGAATTTGAATCAAAACCAAACGATAACAGATTCATCACCTATGAAGTATTCAGTGATAACAAAAGAATAGAACAACAAGCAATTCCATTCAATGATTTTACTTATTGTCATTATTTTACAGTTGAAACGGAACAGAAAGTTCATGTTCCAACACTTGAAGAATTTTTAGAAGAAAATGATATTAGAATTAATAATGCTTTTGAAGTTGTAGCACAGTTATTTTTAGATAACAATGATCTAACATTAATCCTAATCGTAACAATAATCGGTGCTGTAGTTGTAATCATAATGCTGATAGCAGTTTTGATTTGGTTTGTTCGTGATGTAAGTAAAAAATCTGAAGAAGCCGAAGGAAGATTCAATGATGCTGTAAACCATGTGAATGAAATTATTGCAAACTTGAAGATTCTTTCTAGACATGATTATTCACAGAATGATATTATGCGTAGTTCTTACATGCAAGCAATTTCATTTGGAAGCACAACAATAGGTAATCTAATAATTGATTTGAGAAATGTTCTTCAAAAGATTTTGGAACATGAACCAAATATTGATGTTGAATTAAAAACACCAGCATTGAAACCAAAAGAAGAAATCAAAGAGATATTGGATGAAAAACCAAAAGAGAAATCTGGATTGGCTAAGATATTTGACTTTAAGAAAAACAGTGATAAAAAAGACAAAAAGAAGGATGCAACAACATTTGAATTTTACTTTGAGAGATATTCAGATGCCAAGAAATATCCTAGTGAAAAACTTGCAATTAAAGACGAAAAACTAAGGGAACAATATCAAAAATCACCAACTGAAAAATTACTGAATGAAATCAATGCAGTTACTGAAGTAATAAAGAAAAGGATGGGAATAAAGAAATGAATTCTGTTCTATTATTTCTACAAACAATTGCATTACAAACATCCAAGGAATTCTTAGAAGGAACTAGAACTTCAGTATCTGGTGATATTGTTAGTTCACTTGGTGAAAGTGTAATCACGATTATTAGTTTGGTTATTGCTGGTGCTATGATTGCTGGATTTGTTATATTGATGAAAGGTTGGACTAGCCGAACCAAGTTTCCAGAAGGAAGAAAAATAAAAAGAATTAGAATTGCAAATTTAGATGGAACTGAATATGATGTTAATGTTAGTGAGAATGAATCATTTGTAAAACATGAGTTAAAACAATTAGAAGATTCTGGATATGTTAAAGAAGGTACTACAAGATTAGTTGAGAGATTACAAACTGAAGATAATTTTCATGTTTACAATGCAAAAATTATCAAATATGGCAACGGTGTAAGATGGCGTTCAAAAAATAGAAACATACAGATTCACACTAGAGTTTCATTAGAGAATCCAGATTACTTTTCAAATTCTCAACGTGGGTTAAAGAGTTGGTCAAATATGTTAGAACCTGAAATAATGGCTAAAGTTTTTGTTCATTCAATATCAACAATTGGAAGTTACAAGACATATAATGGAAAAATGAAACAAGTTCATTCATTAGCAGTATTACCAACAAATCCAAAAAAGAGATATGCACAATTTTCAGATATTTTCAAAGATAAACACGTTACAATTCCAATGTCAATTGATGCACTAGAACCAGAACTATCACAGAAACTTGGAAACATTATAGAGTGGACACCTAAAGTATCACAGTTAGAACAAGACAACAAGAACAAAGAAGTTACATTAAAGAAATTCAACAGTGAATTATCAGTAAAGTCAAAAAAACTTTCTAAATTCAATATGGCTATTAACAAATTGTTTGGTGCATTAGAGCAAAAGAGGTTAACAGGTAATGAAGTAAAACGTGATCCAATTAAAATGAGTTCTAATATTATGCTAAGTATGGTTTCTGTTTTCATTGGTGGTATTTCATATTCTGCATGGTTATCAGTACCTGAACTTGTGGAATATTCACCTTGGTTTGGTGTAATTGTTGCCACAATAGTTATTGGGGTATTGACACACGCAAATGAGAAAAGAAAGAAGGAAGAATTAGAAGCACAGGATATTGATATTAATTGAGTATAACAATAGTTGAATTACTTGGAAAAATAGGAAAGTTTTATTCAGTATCAAAAAATCGTGGATTCTATGAACTTGATAATATTAACGATGTTGAAATTGAGTTGTTAAAGGAATATTTGAAATTTGAATCATTCGACATTAGCACACATCATAAAAAAGAAGGTACATTCAGATTCTATATCAACTTACCAAAAGGGGATAAGAAATGAGTTCACAACAACAACCAAAACTAAAACCAGTAAGTGATATTAATACTGAAGAACTTTTAGAAATTACAACATATTATCACAGATTTTATGATGAAGAAGAAGATGATCTAACAAAAGGAATTTCAAATCTTCAAAACCTTCTAAACAATAACAAAACAAAAAAAGTTGAACATGAATTATACGAAGATACACAGATAGAAATAATCTATCCATTTTGGGATGAAGCACAACCATTATTCAATGAGTATGCACAGAAGATAAACAAGGCAATAGCAGTAATCCCACAAGTGGTTCATGATATTAGAAAAGAATTGTATCCATACGAGCAACTTGATAGTTTAATCAATGTACCAAAAGGAAGCCCACCACAAGAACCAAAAGGTGGATTTCTTGGCATTACAAATCCATTTAAGAAAAAAAATCATGATCCTAATTCACCATACAGGCTATCAATAAAGAAAACAAAGTTCCTAGAATCAATTGAAGATAAGTGGATTCAGATTAATGAATTTCAAACTAAAGGTCATTCTACATGGTCAAGGCTGATTCTTGATGCTGGTGGACAAAAAATGTATAGAGATTTGTATTTGGATTTTTTCAATTATTATATTTCTGTACCACTATCTTCAGTATTTCATTATGGACTGTGGCTAAATCTAGCAAATGAGAAGAACCTATCACGTGATATTATGATGGTAGGAATGCAACAAACTTTGAGAAAGGATGATGAATTCCAGCAACAAAAACCATCACTACCAGAACAACCAAAAATCTAAAAAAATTGACTAGAACAACTTTATTTAGTGCAATTTGATGAGAATTGTATATGACTATTGGACATACTGAAAACGGTGTTTTTCATCCTCATAGTCAAGGTTCAGGTATCTTCAGTTCACAAATAACTGAACGAGATTCAGGGGTGGATGTTAGACCTTCATCTAAAGTAAATCTGGATATTAGAAGTTCAATTAACAAACATAAAGAAAAATTCCAAGAAAGGAAAAAAATAAAGAACCTACCAAAATCAGAACCATCACAGGAAATGAGAAAAGTAACTGAACAAAGAATTGCTGGTGATAATCTGAATAAGGTGTTTTCATTGAATCTATCACCAAGATTTAAAATTGCAAAATTAAAGGAATTCAAAAGTAAACAAGGTGATATGTTATCTGATTCTGATAAAAAGAAACTTGATACGTTTATTGATAATTTGCAGGAATCACAAAAGGCAATTGATAAACAAGAACAAGAATCAAAAGAAGAAAGAAGAAAAGATGGAACAGATGTATTATTCCCAAGTGGTTCAGCAAATGAAAATAGACAAGGTGAAAAAGAGTTAGATAAATTTGATGAACAGAAAGAACGTGCAAATGAAACACAGAAAATATTAGACAAAGAAAACAAGGAAGCCGAAAAAAATAATGAGAAATTAAGAATGCAATTTGAAGCATTGAACAAAAAACAACAAGAAGCCGATGAACAAAAAAGAAAGATTGAATCATCAAACATACCAACACCACAAAAAACAATTATGTTAAAGAAGGTAAAAGAAACAAAATCAGAAATTGACATGAAGAAGAAAAGAGCATTATCTAAAGTTCATGGTCAAGGTGAAAAACAAGTTCTACTAAGTGCGGGGATTGTTTCATAATGGCTTCAATATTAGTTGGTGCAATTGTAATTGTATTCTTGTTATTTGGTTCTGTAATTTTTATTTCATTCTTCAGTGAAGAATTACTTGGATTACAAAATATTGCTGAAGAAAGATTGAACAAACAAAAAGATTTGGTTGATGTACGTGATGAAGAAGATGCAAACATAGCATCAAACAGTGATGATGTTTGTGATTTGAGATTAACGTTTCGTGGAATAATGCACGATAGAGATTTTGAATTCTTTAGTGCTGATGATTCATTTTTCACAGATGAAAGATTTGTTTACATTGATAATGACCAAGGAATTTCCAATTGGGAAATATTGACTGGACAACCTAGACTTGATCCAGTTGACTATACATGGTTCTGTGAATTCACTGATCCATTGGCATCATTTTCATGGACACAACAAACATCAAATGATTTAACACCACTTTCATTTGCATTAGGAAATGAAGAAACCGCTGGTGAAGTAATCAGATTCAAATTCTTTTTGGATTCTAAAACAGATGGTGATAGGGCATTTGATTTTGATGGAATTGGATTGAATGAACCATTCCAAGGTTCAACAACATTACCTATTGGTTCTGAATTTCCAATCACATGGCAATTTTCTGTAAAACTGGAAGGTATCACAAATGACCATTACACAATGGATTTCTGGAATGAAGATTATTCAGTAAATAATAGAAATGTTAACCATCACTTTTCAGAAGATGTTTGTCGTGCTGGTTTCGCAACTTGTGATTAAACCCCTTTATTTCCACTCTAGGAACGATTTTGTTTGTCCAAAAATAACAACAATATCTTTAAATAGAAAAGTAGAAAAATAGAATTACCATGAATTCAACTGAAACACCACAATTTACTGATGAAGTATATGAATTGGCATTACCATCAATCAAAGAACTTTATGGTGATATGTCAGTTGAAGAATTGAAAGGATTATCTTTTGAACACATGCCAACTGAAGTTAGAAATGCTTTACAAATTGCATATTCAAAACTAAACCAAGAAGAAAAAATCATCCCAATTGGAAAAATGACACTATCAGAAGATGGAAAAACATGTAGTGAATGTAGTTCAGAATTAGTATTGAAGAAATCTACAGTTTCTGATAGTGCTGGAATTAGAGAAAATAAGTTTCTTGGATGTCCTAAAGGATGTAATTCATTAACCAAAAGAATGAATCAAAGTAAGATTGATACTGAAAAATTATTAGAAGATGGTGCAAAATCAATTGAAGGTGTAACAAATCTATTTGTTCTACCAACAAGAAACATTCCAGAAAAATCAGCAAGAAAAATAATGAAAATCAATCTTGATAGTGGATTCAGATGTTCACCACCAAATTCACAAATGACTGAACTTAGTTTTGCTTTAGAAACAACATTTGAAACAAAAGAGAAAATTGTTAAGAAAACTGGAAAAATAATTGAATTTAGAACTTGTGAACATGGTTTAGAAGAATATATTGAAAAAGTAAATGCTTCAGGTATCTACAAGGTTTTGAAAGTAGAAAAGATTGGAAAATTATGTAAATTATCTGAATATTCAAAAAGTGACCAATGTTTTGAATGTAGAAAGATTGGTGGGCAAATAGAATATGAATTAAGAAAACATGATTTCTATTATGATACACAAGGAACACATGATGATAGGGTTGAAGATATTAGATTAAAATTCGGAAAAGATGTTGTTGATTATAGAATCACAATTCAAAGAATTGATGCCAAGATTCCAGAAATAATCATGAAGGTTTTGAACAATAGAAGATTCAATGAGCATAGATATGATTTTCTTCCAGCATACGAAGTAACAAAATTAGTTGCTGGTGAATTATACAAATACCAAGTTCCAGATTCATTAAAATCAAAAGTAACTTCACAACTAAAGGCACTTTACAATAAGAACCATTTGGAAATCAAAGTTGAAGAACATCATTACTCAAATCATAGATATGATAAGGTTAGCAATTGGCAATCACCAACTGATGCAGTTCCAAGATGGTTCAAGAATGAAGATTATGTTGGCGATGCAACAACATTAAATTATTATCGAGCAAGTGACCATTCCGCAATTTACTTAACACCATTCATTCTAAATGAAATCAAACAATTAAGAGAATTAAGAAAATCACCAAACACAACATTTCATTTTAGAGATAATGGAAGTGAAGAAGGTAGAATCTGGAATTTCGATGAAGCAATCTATCTCAACGAAATTTGGCATGTAATCAAAACAAACATGAGTAGTGATCCAGATGCAAGTGTAATATTCAATTCCAGATATGGGTTAGTTTGGAATGCTTGTTTATCTGGTATCAAAAGGAAACGTGAAAGAAGATGAAAAAAACATTCTGGATAACTAATGGGGTTCATGCACAAGATGATTATATGGTTATTGTAAATCATGATAAAGAAATCAAATGCAATCATTGTTACAACACTAGAAAGGGATTTGTGAAACTAGGTGCTAATAATCCAGAATCACTTTTAACATACGCAATTTGTAAATCATGTCTTTACAATCCAGCCACTGGAATGGTTGTTAATTTGTTTATTGCAGTATCAAGAAACAAGAATCCAGAAAGATTTGAAAAATTAATTGGTGAATGTGAGAATAAAGAATTTTATTTTTCTGAAATTGGAATGGTGACTAATTGATATGTCCATGAAGAAATATCCATCTAAAAAACATACAGTGATTGGGTTATTGTCAATTGCATTTGTTGTAATAACATTACTTTTCATAACACAGTGGAATTCAGAATCAATAGGAACAATAAACGATTCACCAGAAGATGGATGCAAATATGTTCTTAGTGATGGTTCATGTTTAGCAGATGATAAGATAGATATGTACTTACCACATGGATTTTTGTCAGAATGTAAAGAAGGTTACAAACAAAGTTCATTTGGATTTGATGTATGTGTTAAGATTGGTTCACCAGCCGATGAAGAAGATGGTGTAATGAGATGTTCAGATGAATGGTGCTATCCAAACAATATTGGATTTCATGAATCATTACAAACTGATGCCTATATCATTGAAGGAATTTATCCAAACATTGTTGATGATATGAATTCAATGATTATAGCAGTACAAGAAAGTAACCAAAATGAAATCACAACAACACAATATGATAGATGCAATTTCACAATTAGTTATGAAAAAGAATTCAAAAACAGATTCATTTGGCATGATTGGAAATTTGAATTCTACACATGGGAACAATGTAATCCAGATACAAGAACATCAATACTAAATGTCTATTCTGATTTGGTAGATGAAAGACTATTGATACTTAATCCACCAATCACTAAAACATATACCAGTTTCAAACTTTGTAATTGGAATCCAGAATGTGATTCATTTTACATGGAACTTCACAGTGATGGATATAGAATGATTGAGTTTAGAACATTTGCAAATGGATTACAGCAAATAACATTAGATGGTGATGAACCTGATCCAACTGAAAAAGAACTTTGTTTGGAATATAACATAGATGTTACACCTGATGGTTCTTGCAGATACCAGATATTGAATGAACGAGTTGAAGCATTAGAAAAGAAATTGTATTCAAATATGGGTTCAACACTATCAGAATTCAACAGTGGTTATGATCCAACTGGTTTATCTAAAAAACAAATGGATGAAGTATCAAAACAATACAATGAATGTGATGGTTCATTTCTATTTGTAAATAATTTTGATGGAACATACTATGTAGATTGTTTAGTTGATTATGGTGGTGCTTCAGGTACTTCAGGTTCATTTGTAATGACACCAGAAAAAGAAGCATTACAAACAGCGTTAGAAGAATGGGCATTGGAAAATCAACATGTAATTTATTATAAACAAATGGATGATGGTGTATGAATGTAGAAATAACTTTAGCATTATTGGCAGTTGGAACATTGATAATTGTTTGTAGTAAATTTGATTCAATAACATTGTATGGATTCAGAACAACATTTGGATTAAGGAATAATAGACATGTTTGATAGAATTACACTATTTTGGTTTGTCATAAGCATAACTACCATACTATGGTTCATCAATACAACTACTAGACATGGGTTAGGAATATTTGATATTGTGATGTTCTTTGTAATTTTTGGAATGGTGATGGTAATTCTAATATCAATGATTGAAAAAGAAAGGCTAATCAGAAAATTAAATGATCCACAAATCATTGTTTACATAGGACTATTATTACTTGCAATTGGAATTATTATCTGTGCGATTGATCCATTAAAACCAATTGAACAAACTGAACCACTAATTGAAAGATTAGACCATAATCTATTCAAGATTACTGAATTGGATGGAAACATTGGATACTGGTATGTAGATAGATGTGGATTTGAATTTGAAGAAAAAGGAAATATAATTACAAAAACTTACCGATGCCATCTAGAGGAATTCAAATGAAAGTAATGTATCGTGGGGTAAGACTTGAAGAACATGAAGTTGATTATGTTTTAGAAAACGGGATGAAATATTATTGGAATTCACCAGAAGATGCAATAACTGATATTTTTAGAGCATTAGAAAGAAACCACAAAATTTCTAAACTTGGAAATAATTATTGTATTAGGAATTTTATTTTAGAAGCATCAAGATTAAATAGATTACAAATCTATGCAACTGAAGTAAAAGAAAATGCTGAATCTTATGCTAGAGCAACACCAGAAATTATCTATGAAACGTTACAAATCGCTGGTGTTGAATACAAGAAAAATATTAACTATCTAAACAAATGGTTTGGTGTTCCACATATTGTAACATTCTGTATTGATTCACAACCATCATACATTGAAGAAATAAATAAACAAGTAGGAACTTTCATTTCACCTGAATTCATCACTTCAATTGAAAAAGTGGATATTACAAAACCTGATCCATATTTAGAAAAATTAAGGTGTAGCGTAAATGCCTAGTAGATGTGAATTTGTTGATCCAGAATTCAATTTCCCATGTGGAAAAGTATTCAATCTAACAAAGATAATTTTCAATCATCCAAAAAAGAAAGAACCTATAGTGAAATTTGCTTGTAAACCAGATGGTGATAGAAGATTTAGGTATCTATCAATGACTGAAGAAAAATTATCAACACAATACAAACAGAACAAAATAAAATACGAAGAATTCAAAGAAGAAATGAAACAGATTAGATGGAAAAGATGTAGAAGATGTAATGGTGAATTTGAGAGTAATGAAGTTGCTTGTAACATAACTTACTATTATTGGAAAGATGGAATGTTCATGGGGTTAAGAAGGTCATTTCAGTTACATGATGATTGTATGGAACGTGAACTAAAATTATTTAATATTCAAAAAGAAGATGTAAAATCAACTATAACAACATTGGATAGTGTGATGTAATGGTAATCAATCGTGGTAAAAGACTTGTTGTAACATGGAATTGTAAGAAAGACAATCATAAGAAATGTAATGGAATATTATATGTTCATAAATTCGGTTCAAAGAAATGTGAATGTGGATGCCATGATAAAACTAAAACAACATTGGATAGTGTGATGTAATGGGATACACTGATAAGTTCACTGTGGATGTTTGGCATAAAATCTATCCAATAACTTCAGATAGAAGAAATTGGGGTGGAAAACAATCTACTAAAACAATGTCAAAAGAAGAACTTGATGAATTCATTCTGAATGCAATACATAACGATGAATTTTCTGGAATGCACATATCGAGGGAATTTAGATAATGGGATTTATGAAATATTGTAGAAATTGTCAAGACTACTATCCAGTTGATGTTTATCCACAACACATGAAACAACATGAGGTTGGTTTGAATAGTGATGCTATGGAACATAAACAATACACTGGTAACACTGGAAGAAGTAAAAGTGGTTCTGATGATTATATGATTTGTGTATTGCATCAAAAGAAACTTTCTGGTGGTTGTCCAGTTAAAGGATGTAATCTAAAACCATTTGGTGCTATTAGGAAATCATGGATGATTGAAAATGCAAGAAAAGGTGTTTTTCATACTTCTGATCTAAAAGGTAATCAAATTCTTGTACCGATTAATATGGAATCAAAAACTGTTATTTTATTTGGTGCAACAATCCATCTAAAAATTTAATTTACAATAATCCTTTTATCATCAAATCTACTCAAATTACCTAGGGGTACAAGGAATGATACTTGCTATTGCCAGTTGATTTCATGGTAACTTGTACCCCTTCATTTCCACTCTAGGCTAGAAAATATTGTGATTTGTTGTTATTTTTGGACAAACAAATGCTTAAATAGAAAAGTAGAAAAATAGAAAATACCATGAAATCAAAACAAAAATTGGTATTTTCTGGAAATGATACTTCCAAATGGAATGTGTTATTGAAGGAAGTGAAAAAACAAGCATTTTTTGAAGCAAAACAAAATGAAGCCAAACATTTGATTGAATCTGATTCAAAGGTTCATCTAAAAAAAATTGGTGATTCAGCATTCAAATTATTGAAGTATGCTGGATATGCTGATTCTAGACAATCAGTAAAACTTGATAACAACCGAGATTCTAAAAACAACTCTCAACAACTGAAGGTGATAATGAACTAGGGGTTGTTGAGATTTATGAAAAACTTACAAAAGAACTGGAACAGAACCACACCAAGATATTCAAACGGTTTAGTTGAATTTGGTGGGATGCCCGAATGCAAACAGAAGTTATAGCAATTCTATTTGTACTAGGATACACAAGTTTCAAAATTATTAGAAATGTCAGAAAATAAAACACCATTTACATGTGCAAGATGTGGCGATAAGTTCGACACATTACACGATGGTATAGATAAATCCATTTGTGGAACATGTAAAAATAATCTTGAAAAGATTGAATTTCTTACAAATCATTTCAACGAATTATTCATACAAAGAAACATCATTGAGGATAGGGAAAAATTACTTCATGGATTCATCTATAACACTAGAGAATCAATCAAACAACTAAATGGTTTGAAGAAATTCAAAATATCATTTGAATTGTATGATGGATATGAAGAAAGTGTTATTGTTGAAGGTGTAACTAAGGAAGATGCACAAAGAGAATGGCTAACAAAAATGAATCCAGAAACAAATCAGAATCTTGATTGTTGGGATATTGAAGAAGTTGAACCAAAAACAAAAGAAGCAATTCCAAAAACGAATTAATGAAAGATATGAAAACACAACACACGCAGAATTCTTCAGTAGAAATGAATGAAGAACCATATACAGAAATTCTAGGTTTAGGATTTTTGGTGAACGAAGATGATTAAGATTTTAATGGGAACATTCTTTGGTGTATTTTTTGTATCACCAGCATTATCAGTTCCATTAGAAAGAATGGATTTGACACCAATCAACCAGTCATTACAAGACATAGGAAAAGAACTTTTAAAGATAAGTTTGGATGTAATGAGTAGTGCATTATAATGAATAATCAAACATACATCAAATCATTCCATTTTGAAATTGAAGGTGCTTGGCTAATGGAAATGTCAAGAACCAGATATTGGATGGAAGATGATAAGGAAGGTGGATTCAAATTATTGAAAGAATCACTTACTGGAATTTCAGATGAACAAGTGCAATCAATTCTTGATGGTAATTCAATACTTACAGGATGGGGAATCTGTGATGATCCTAAATGTGAACAATGTATTGGAAAAGAATGTGTAAAACAAGTTTTTGAAGAAGATGCAAAATGGAAATTGGAAATCTTGAAAAGAAAACTTTGGTTGAATGAAAACTACTATGAAGTTGGTGGATTTATTGTTAACAAAGATTTAGTAGCAAACTACATCGAGCAATACCAAGAACTTCATCACATGTACCATAAGAATAGTGATGATACAATGGAACAAGAACATTATGTTTCAGTTATCAAGAAATCATTCTGGACAACAAATGCACATCGTTATCCATCACCTGAATACATGCCAAAAGAAGGTTCATACGATTATAGATACAGTGTTGCAATTGCATCATTCCTAAAAGTTTTGGAATGTTATCTACAAAGCGATGAATCATTTGGATTGGAAGTAGAAGAAGTTGAAGAAAGATTCATGAAACAATACAGTGTAATCAAAGAACCATTAGTTCAAGAATTTACACCAAAAAAGGTTCGTGCAGAAACACATGTTTTGTTTACAGTACCTGATCCAAAAAACAATTACAAAAAGAAAACATTCAGTGTAGAAAAAGCCATGATGATTCATTTCTTAGATGCTAGAAGTCGTGGTGAACAAGCCATGAAGTTTACACAGAATCTAAATTTGGAAAAAGATAAGGTGTTGAAAAGATACCAGAAACTTGATGAAAACATTAGATATGCACACAAGCAATTCATGGAAGCATTAAGTCTTGGGCATAGTTCAACTGGTCATTATCCAGATAATGTAATTGAGTGTTATGTAAACACAATACTTCAAAGATGGATGTATAGTAACATGCACGAAGATTTTTCAGTTGAGAAACCTTCATCATTTCCAAATGAAATAGAATTGAAACTACCATCTAACAAAGGATATGGAAGAATATTCTATGATGGAAAACTCGTAGAAGATTTTGTGGATTTCAGATAGACATGGAACGAGAAACACACATTATTTTCAAGAAGAAAGGAAAGGATGAAAGAATTGATTACATCACATGTATCACATGCAATAAATCATATCCAAGTGCTGAAGAACTTCTTAAAGACCACATGAATGTTGATTTGAAAGAATGACTGTAACAAAAGCACAAGAATTAGCAGATGCTGGAAAGTTCGATAAAGCATTAAAATCAATGGATGATGCAATTGAACTAAATGAAAAATCAAATATGCTAATGCACAAGATGAAGTTTATGATTTTTAGACAACAACTCGCATTAACACATGACAATGAATGGTGGACTGAAGATATTCCAAAACCAGAAGCCATGAAAATATTTGATGAATTCTTAGTAATGTATAAGAAAGCATTTGGTAAATCATACAACGATTATTCACCACTAAGGAAATCATTTCATTTCGAGAATTGGAAATGTTTTATGAAATGGGATTTCAGAAATATTAGGAAGATTGAAAATGAGTGAACAAGAACCAACTTACTATTGGTATAGTGGTGTTTATGATGATGCTGGACTAGATTATTTTGAACCAGCAACACCAGAAAATAATTTGTTTGCAATCAGAAGGGCAAATGGAATAAATGAACATTCAAGAAACGCAAAAGCATTTACAGTTGGACTAACTTTGGATACAGAACATACCATTCTAGAGTTAATGCAGATTGGCGAAATACAATGGGCAAAAGCAGTAATCTTAGCACAAAGGAAAATCGAGTATGTCAAATGAAGAAAATAACTTCTGTTCTCAATGTGGAACTGAATTGAAATCATTCGAGAAATCATCACCAAATTCTTTGTTGACTGGTGATGTTTGTACTGGATGTGCATTAAATGTTCACAAGGAAAAGGTTTTCAATGAAGCAAGAAGAAATAGAGATTCAAAAACTAATCCAGAAAAAAAGAAATAGGTTACACTATATTCTCAATAAGGATGAAAGAAATGCAAAACGAAAACTCTACAAAAGACAACCTTGGGCTGAACGAGCAGATAACCCAAAAAACAGAAATGGAAAAAAAACAGTACAAGGTAAGATATGACATGTTAGGAAAAGAAGGAATAGTAACCATCACAATGGATACATGGTTCACTTACAAAGATGCTGTAGCAACAATCAAGGAATCAATAAGTTGGATGAAATCTGCATCTATAGTAAAAGTGAAAGAAGAAGTTGTTGGACTGTTCACAAAGAATGATTTTACAGGTGGTGATTAAATGAAATTAGTAAAAATATTCAAACGAATAATACATCCACAACATTGGTTGTTAGAAAAAGACATCTATGATCTAACTGGTGAAATTGAAATGATGGAAAAACAACTTCCAGCATTGAGAAGAAAGTTAGATGAATTAAGACGAATCAAAGCAACATACCAAGATTAATGTCGCAACAATCAGCATATCTAAACACTAGAAAAAATCGTGGCGGGAAACCAAAACGAAAATCAATTTCTAGATGTTGGACATGCCAATGGTGTGGAAAAGTATTGCAAGTAACACTACACAAACTCGAAAGAAAGGATAAAGATTTCTGTAGTGTGTATTGCCATCGACCATACTATGATTTTATGAAACGTCTATCTCAAAAATTAGAGAATTCAAGTTTGGCTTTATTCACTGAAGAACTTAGTGAAAAAAGAGATGAAATCTTGAATGAACTAACAATGAGAGTTCCAGCCGAAGGACTAAATGAAATATTCTTGGGATATACAAAAGTGGTTCGTTCAAAGATTACAAAAAATCCATTGATTAAGAAAAGATTACTTGCAAAAAGGTTTTTGATTCTTAATCTGAAAATTAGTGGATATGAAGAATCATACAATGGACAATTCCAAGATGATTTCAGTATTTTTAATTTGTTTACAAAAACAGATTAATAGTTCAAGTTGGTTACAAAACTGATGTGTAAATGGGGAGTTCACATTGAATAATAATCAGTGGTGGATTGGTTTTTCTGATCCATCACTGGTTGAAAAACTAGCCAATAGTTTAGACGAAACAGGCTAGAACACTTTTCTTTTTTACATAAAAAACTAAATAATAAGAACTGATTCAAAAATTATGAAGGATATTACAGGACATCTATCATTAATCCCATTAGGATTATTGGCATTTCTGATGTTAGTTCCATTTGCTTTTGCTGAAGAAGTTGAAGGTGTACCTGATGCTTCTGGTGCAATTGATGATGGATTCGATGAACTTGGAAGATGGTTTGAAGGATTAATCAGTAATGCGAATGTAACTGGAAATGAAACACCATTGAATACAACTGAAGCCGAGTTACAGGATTTACTAGATGATTCTATTGCAACTGGAAAGGCTGGAAAGAATTTTCTATTCACATTTCATCATTTAGTTGAATCATTCATCTATGTTCTAGTACCTGAAAAATATGAGATTGATCCATTGTTTGTTTTACTGATTTCTTGGGGTGTTGGTGCTTTTGCTGTTTACATGATATTCAGAAGGTCAATACCACACATGGTTATGTTTGCTGGAATATTTGGTGTAGTAATAATATTGTTCATGATTGGTGGAATAAACCCACAATTTTAGTTGACATAAATATTCTTATAGTTGTTTTTTATGAGATTGATTAGAAATGGTATTTTCAAGACAAGTTAACGCCACATTTTACAGGGGGTTAGGAACTAAATTATTACCATTCTTCTTATCATTAGGTGCTTTTCTAGCAATTTCAGTTTATTCATTTTTTGATTTCAAATCTGTTTGGTCAAATCCAGAAAACTTTTGGCTAGGAATAATTTTTGGATTTAACGCATTGGTATTTTTCTTTGAAGGATTTGGTGTATTGGATAGAGAAAAGAATGCCTTAATTTTTGCTGGAATTCTGGTAATTGCAATTGCAATTGGTAACGCTATTTTTGCTGGAATGTTATTTACAAACAATATTGATTTTGATATTGAACGTGGTGATTTGAATAAAATTGCATCAATATTTTTAGGGCTTGCTATGGTTTCACATATTTTATTTGCAAGGTTTGAAATTCTTAAAGGTCAAACTATTAAAGAAGCATTACAGGAAGTGTTTTAGAAATGGATGGACATAAAGAAAAAGGTGTTTTCCATCCACACGATAATGAATCCAAAAAAATCAGTTCAGATTCAATTAATACTTCAACTGATGTTGATACAACATCAACACGTGGTGAAAAAGAATTAGAGAAAACAAAAGTTGAAAAAAGTATTGGTTCATTAACTTTAGAAACAAAACAGAATGCAGAAGCAAAAGTTGGTTCTGAAATTATTAAACATGTTTATGGTAATGTATATGAATTCAAAAATGGTGAAGAATGGCTGATCCTAAACAATAGAACACAAGCACATAAAGAAGCAATTGAATATCTAGATAATGTTTGGGATGAAATGGGAATACTTGGATGGAATAAATCTTTCATTGAATCATTTGTTGATGAAGGAACATTGGAAAGAAGATTAGGTATTACATACGATGATATTTACAATAGGGATAGCCCAAACTTCCAACTTGCAAAACAAGTTCCATTAAACAAAAAAGAACTATTCAACGAATCAATCAAACATGATGGTATTGCTCATTCACTTGCATCTTACGACCATGAAGAAGTTGAATTGCCACAAGGAAAATTAATGTATAGGGTGAACTAAAATGGTGAAAGGATTCAGTAAAGAAAATAATAAAGGTGGACATGATTTCATTCCAACTGAAAAACCAAGTAAGATTAGTTCTGATTCAATAAACACATCAACGGATGTTGAAGTTGGTACTGGATTCATGCAACGTGGTTCAAAGAAATTAGAAACATCTTCTAGAGAGTTTCCAGTTGAAGATGTTTTTCCAAAAAAAGAAGTTAAGAAAATTGGAAATGAACCAGTAGTTGCAAGTGTAAAAGATTTTGATTACAATGGAAGAAGTCAAGCAGTTACACTAAATGTTGAGTTAAGAGAAAAAGACCATCCACAAAAAGGAATCGATGGTAAAGAATACAAGAATCCATTAGAGTTAGGAATTTCTGGTGGAATATGGAATTCAAATCATTCTGATATTACAACTGGTGGACAAATACAAGATACACTTAGAGAGCAATTTGAAAAAGGAAATATCAAAGTTAATGGAATATCTGATGAAGAATTTAGAAAATTGTTGGATGTTTGGGATAGATGGCATTTGAATGATCTGAATGCTGGAACAAAGAAACAAGAATCAATAATTGATGAACATATCAATGATTCCAAATATGCACATTTGGATGAATTTTATGATAGAAAAGTTCAGATTCTAAAAGATAATGATGCTTATGTTGATAATGGTTATCAGTGGGGTTCAGCATGGCTTTATGAACCACTACCAGATGATATAATTGATTTTGTAAAACATATCCAAAAAAGATTACAATGAGAGATTTATTAGCAAATCCACAACCTTCTGGATATGAATTTGCTTTTGCAATTGGAATCGCAGTTTCATTTTTAATTTTATTTACAGTTATAGATATTGTAATTCATGATGGTTTTGTTAGACCAATTATAGCGGGATGTCCACCTGAAGTAATTACTGATTTTTGTGAAGAAAGAAGATTAGAATTACTTGTAAATAATCCATTAACTAATTTTCTAAAAAATACATTCCTTTCAGAACAAGATGAACAACTTAGATTGGGTGGGCAATATTGGATGATGTTATTGATAATTGTTATTTTCTTTGTAGTTTTTGTAATGATATTTAGATTGTTTTCTGGAATATTGGCTGGTGCATCAATTAATCCAATGCTATTCATAATCACTGGAATGTATGGATACAGCGTACTTTCATTATATTATTTTGGTTGGCTTGATTGGCTTTATTATGTAAGTAGAAAACTTCCAGTTCCAGATGATTTACCTTGGTTAAACGGTGTAGGATTATTCCAATATGTTCAAAATCATGGAATCAATTCCAATGTAAATAATTCAGATTTGTTTATTTTGATGATTTTTGGGTTAATATCATTGATTGGTGGATGGGCGATTCTGATCCATCATCATAAGAAAGGAAAATTAGAAGAATGGGGGTTAATCTAAAATTGGTTCTAAAATGGATTTCACCAATTCATCTTGCTCAACAAGATAAAAAAGAATTAGATTACATAGGATATGCGTTAATCATTGTTTCATTATTCATAACTGTTCCACAAGTGCTTACAATCTATGAAAATGAATCAGCACAAGATGTTTCATTATTTACTTGGATTGGATATACAGCACTTGGTTTTTGGTGGCTATTCTATGGAATCGAAAAAGGTGTGAAACCAATGATACTTTCTTCAATTCTTCACATAATTGTGGATATTGTGGTTGTATATGGAATCATTAAGTTTGAAGGATTCAATTTAGGTTTCTAATCAGTTTTTTACAACAAATCTTATTATCTTCATTTTTTTTTAATGAAAATTGAAGTGATATGTGCTTCGCCTTAATATGCCACTTACCTTCTGCAAAATCGTAAAAAAGCATATCAAGGTACATTTTTTCTTCAAAAATTGATGTTTTTACAATAATTGTTATATCCTAGTGGCTTTTTGTTCAATCATGGAACTTTCCCAAGAAGTGAAGGATAAAATTCTGAAAAGTGCCGAATCTATCTATAACAAGGGTAGAAACGATGAAAAAACCGCTAAGAAGAATTTATCCGAAAGTGGCAAGGAAGTTTTGAGAATTGCAGATAGCATCGTAAAACGTGTTGATGCTGGAAAAAATGTTCCAACTGACAAATCTTTCAAGAAAAAACTTACAGGAAATCTTGAAGAAATAACTAGAAACAGTTTGTTAACATTGGCTTCAGATGCAATAACTCTAGCCCTAACAATGCCAAAACCAGAAAAAAAACCAAAAGAACCTAAACCAGCATAGGATTTAGGGGAATTTTCTTTTTTACAATAATACTTTAATACTTTTTACGATTTTGCTGTTTAATGAGTAAAAGGATAACAATCATGATTGATGATGATCTGGATAGAAAATTACGCAATAGACAAGCGAAATTGATTCAACAAGAACAATCATCATACAGTTATTCAAAAGTATTGAATGAAGTGTTAAGAAAGGTATTGAAATGAAAAAATCAGTAAAAAACACTTCAGATGAAAAATTGAATAACAAATTACTTTCTTTACTTAAAAAACCAAATAGAACTATTTTTGCAATTGTAGATGATATTGGAACTGATATTGAAGTTGGATACTATGATTATTCAAGACTTGAAGGAAATAGAGCATGTATTAGAAAACAAGGATATGATTTACATCGTTATAATAAATTTGAAGAAAAAGAGTTAATGAAACTTGAAAAGAAATCAACTGATAAATTTGTTGCATTTTGGGATTTTATAGAAGATGATGATCCTAAATGGTGTTTTGTTTCAGGTTATTACATACCACCAAGATTAAGGGGTACAGAAGCAGTTCAACCTTTCAAGAATGGTGAATGGTGTTATAAAGATAGATATGATAGATATTTGAAATGGAATGTTGTTTCTGATAAATTAACTGAAGATTCTGATTTGATTTGTATTGCAACAAAACCAAAAAAACCAAGAGATTTTACAATTAGACCATTTGTTAAAAATACAGAATATGAAATTAGGAAACATATTAGAGCAAACCCACATGGTTTTGATGAAGATGATAGATGTGAAAATATTGGTAACTGGAAGGCTATTCGTGCAAAATATTTCTTAAAACCAAATGGCAGTAGATTTCCAAGGGTAAGATGAAATGAAAATTAAACCTTATTCATCAAACCGAATTTTAGTAACAACTGAAAATGGGATATGTATTTCGATTAATGATAGTGGAAAGACACTTGACATTCAACGACATATAGATGATTCACATGTTGATTCAAATTCAGTTATCAATGGTGAATTCTATAATTATGAAGAACATTTTGCAGAAAACCAAAAGAAAGAAATCTGCGATGCTGATGTGGTTAGAATAAGATGAAAATCAAATCTAAAGTATTTTTTTCATTAATGATACTTTTTGCTGTAGTTGCATTTTTCAGTGGCGTATATCTGGTTCTTCAATTTGAAGAATTAATTTTTGCATGTCTATTAGATGATTCTGAATCATTGTTAGAAAAATTAACAGAAAGTAAAATTGATTGTACTGAAGAAGATTTTATGAAATATTCAATAATTTGGATTGTTGGTACAGGTGTATATCTCTATCTGATGTTATACTTTACTGATTTATGTCAAAAAGAATGGAAGAAAAGAAGATGGGCATGATATTCAAAATCCTTGATTTGATAAATATTGATGTGAGATTCCTTAGTAATTATCCAGCACTTTTAATTTTAGAACTAAAGGAATTGATGATCTGATGGGTTCTGGAAGTGGTGGATTCAAAGAACCAGAAATAAAGATGCTTGACATTCCAAAAAATGTTGTTGATACATGGGTTAAGATACCAAAAAATATTGAAATTGCAGTATTTTTAGATGGTAGAAAATTCATAAATCCAAAAAATTTACAACAAATGTTAAAAGTAATTAATTCTTCAATGTGATTGAAATGAGTAAAGAATTAGATAACTTAGAAAAAGCATTGAAGCATATCAAGGTAGATGATATTCTTAAAACAGAAATATTTGAAAAAACTGTAAAATTCATTTTGAAAAGACAAAGAAAAACTACTGAAGAATCTACAATAAATGAAGAAGAAAATTTCAAACTAGAGAGTTCTAAATTAATTTTAGAGATAGAAAAGATGGTAAATGTTGCAAGATTAGAACATGAAAAAATTGGGATGTTAGAAGAATGAGTAGTACAATAGAACAACCAAAAGTGAATACAAGGGGAATCATTCTATCAAAGATTCCAAAAAAAGGTGGTAAATATTCTACAAAAATGTTACGAGTTCTGAAGAAAATTTTCATTGACTTAAAAATTGAAGATAGATTTGATGAAGAAGAATTATCAAAGTACGCTAGGTTCTATTTAGAAGAAATGATATTTTTAGGTAAAAGAGAGATTGGAAAAAAGAATCCAAACGGTAATCATTATTTCATGACAATTTCAGAATTTCCTTATGTAAGAATTAGAAAAAATAGAAGAAATCAAAAAAATATGATTGTTGAAGGAAATATTGATTCTTACCATAAAGCAATAAAGGTTATTGGAAGTCTATCAAAACCATCAAAGATTCCAACCTATGGATACGCTTTACCAGTTTCTACATGTAATAATGGTTCAAAGTTACATTTAGAAGAAAATACATCATGCAGTTGCTGTTATGGATTCAATGGTTGGTATAGTCAATCATGGGTTAAAATTGCGATGGAAAAAAGAAGTATTGCAATTTTTCATCAAGATTGGGTTGATGCTATGGTTTATCTGATAAAGTATCATGAGATGAAGGAATTCAGATGGCATGATACAGGTGATTTAGTTTCTGTAGAACATTTATCAAAGATTGTTTGTGTTGCTATGAAAACTAGGGATACAGTACATTGGCTTCCAACACAAGAAAAAGAGGTTCTTGAAGAATATTGGAAATCAAGGGGTAAAATACCATTAAGAAAATTTGTACCAAATCTGAAGATTAGATTATCTGCAATTCACATAAATGAATTTCCAGATTTTAAATTTGCTGAAAAGATTGGTGTTTTAACTTCTATGGTTTCTGATGGAACAAGTAATGTTACTTTCAATTGTATAGCATCATTTCAAAACAACAAATGTAAAGATTGTAGGAAATGTTGGACTGATGAACCAATGATTGTTTATAGGAAACACTGAAAATGACAACTGATAATCTTTTTGCACAGTGTGATAATTGTGGTGTAGCAATAAAAGATAATGATGTTAATAATGCAGTTTATGTTAAAGTAAAGAAAAGACCATACAGATATTCGGTTTATTGTTCAAGAAATTGTTGCCAAGAAGATAACAGGGTTTTCAGATAATGATACTTCCATTATTAATTGCAATAGTTGGATTTTCAATTGCTGGTGCATATATTGGATTAGCAGTTTACTTAGCAGAAAAGGATAGAAAAAGATATGGGAATTAGAAAAGATTGGATTGATGAAGAAATTGGACATTACAAAGAAAAAATGTATGAAGAAGCCGATTCACTGAAAAGAAAATACTATGAAGGAATTGTAATGGGATTAGAAATTGCTAGAAAAGAACTAACTAAACCACCAAGAACAAAAGCAGAAATAGAGTTAGAAAAGAAAAATAAAATCTTTGATCCAAATAAAATGTACGATGATATTGTTACATTTTACATGAACCAGAAAAAATTCATTGACCAATATCCAGATATTGAGATTAGAAAAAAGAAAGCAAATGAAATCGCTTTACAGAAATGCCAAGAAGAACAGCAAAAAAGGATGAATCAATATGAATAGTTTTGAATTAATTTTCTATAAAGGCGTAATGCCAATACAAATCCCAAACATGCAAACTAGATTCCTATCAGAAAAATCAGCAAAAGATTCAGTGAAACATGCTAAATTACAATTGAAAAGACATGGTGTAACTGATTACGAAATAACATTACATAAAGAATCATTTGAATCAAAAGGAATTTTCAAGATTGACTAACAAAAAAGCATCACAACCTGAAGATGAATTATCACCAAAATCTGGATATGGGTTACATGCAACATGTAAAAACTGTAGAACTAGAATCCAAGCAGAATACATCAAAGAAATATGGACACATGGAAACCATAATTACTATGATTGTACCTTAGCAGAACCAGAAGAACCAGAAGAAACAATAACTAAAGGAAATAGAAGAAGATACACAACAAATCTTTGTAAATCACATAATTATCAAAAGAACCAGTATTCAAAAGCAGTAATTTGTGA
The DNA here is from genome assembly GCF_025698945.1 of Nitrosopumilus sp. Taxonomy (NCBI): domain Archaea; kingdom Thermoproteati; phylum Nitrososphaerota; class Nitrososphaeria; order Nitrosopumilales; family Nitrosopumilaceae; genus Nitrosopumilus; species Candidatus Nitrosopumilus sp. The sequence continues at coordinate 28,488 of NZ_JAILWM010000006.1, read as the reverse complement.
TAGATGTGGCGATGCAATTCATGAAAGGGATTTCTTCACAAATAGGAATATCTATTGGTGTAGAATATGCAATAGTAAATTTTCAAACATTGAGTATCATAAGAAGAAATATCACAATGATGGAAAAGTGGTAATGGATTACATAGAATACGAATCAACATTTGAAGAAAAACCAAAAAAATATGAAAACAAGAAACGATTATGGGATTCAGGGGGATGGGGAATCAATAGAGATATTTGGGTTGGTAAAAACAGATTTGATTTCCATTTCATTGATTATGGATTCATATCTAAAACCAAGTTTGCAAAAATATTAACAACAATACTTCCATTTGAAACAGTATCATCGATGTTAAGTTATGGTGTTTATCATGCTGGTAATGATAGAAAGTTTTTCATGAAAGATGAAGAAAAAGAAATGATTTATGCAGTTAGAAATAATAGAGTACAATTAAAATTTACACATGATGGTGAACTGGTTTACATTTCACCAGAATTTAATTCTACACAGAAAAAAGAATTGAAAGAAAAGTACAGAAACAATACAACCAATAAAAAATGAAAAAGAAGAAGAAACCAATTTCTGGTGGAAAAAGAAATGTGATTATAATTGGATTGATTAGAATTCATTGGTTTGGTGGGGTTTGTATGTGGGATGGTTGTAATGCAAAACATGATCTAGAATTTGCACATGCAATTGAAACAGAATTATCTAAAGCAAAAAATTCTGGAAGAAGTAGTTGGGAAAGATTATGTGATTTACTTACTAATCCAGAATGTTTTTTGTTGTACTGTGCATTTCATCATAGAATATTTGATAATCGAATTGGCGATGTTTGGAAAGAAGAATTTTACAAAAAATAGCCAATCATTGCATTTTCAAAACATGTTACGCATGAACATTTTCTGATCCATCGGTTACTCATAATTCCTAGGCATAAAATTGAGGGAACATGTCATTTTAGGGCAACATTTTATCCAAATAGGTGGGTGTTTTGGTAGAAAGTTTTTGATGCTGTGCCTAATTCTAAAGGTACTGTAGATTTTAGTATTGGCTAAGAAAATACAATGGCATTTTCTGAACCATGTTTACAAATTCAACAAAATTAATTCTTACTTGCTTGTTCAATTCAATCATCCTTTGTGAGTAGTCATTGATGTTTTTTATTTGGTTCTTGTTAACATGTTTTCTAAATATTGAAATGATATGTTTGATGATCTGCAAGAAACTATTCATCGTCTTTTGGTAATCTATCCTTGAATACATATTGTCTTACTGAAACTATCTGATTCTTTACTTTGAAAATTTGAATCACAAAATGAATCCAAGGGTTATGATTAGTACACCAAAATACCATCTTACCTTTCTTTCTATCTGACATATTAGAATCAAAATGGATTTTATTTTTAGGTGTATTTTTTCTAATTTCAGAACATGATGGGTGTGGGCATTTCACTTTTTGCCAATCAAAATCTTCCATCATGGATACCTTGTTGGTGGCACTACAGTTCTTCCAAGTTCTTGATTACCAAAACCATATTGAATAAGAATTCTAGGTAAGCCAACTATTTCAATTAATTTTTCATGTTGTGTAAAATGTAAAACTTCTTGATATTCTTTTTTATCTTCTGGATAGTACCAATTATCATATCCTTGAATTGGTTCTAGAATTGTTCCATCCATCAAACCTTCAGAATATTCTTTTGATTGTATATGGTCACATCCACCACAAACCACACGCATTTCAAATTTTTGTGATTCCCATATCCAGCATAATTTAGCGAATGCCCATGCTGGTGAACCACAATTTTCTGATTCACAATTGATAGCATTGAAATCATCTTTGATGATTTTGGTAGGATTCATCATTAGTAAAATATCTATTTTTCTTATAAGAATTTCTGTAGAATAATTCGATTTTTCTACTTTTCTACATAAAATATTATATAGTAATGTTGATTTCAGATGTTGAAAATGAGTGAAAATGAACATAATTTAGTTGAACAGATGAAGAAATTGGGTATCGATTGCCAAGAAACCTTCAATGGAATTAATTCTAAATTATATTTTGCTGGTGAATGTGTTTTAATCATAACTGAAGTAACACCATTGATTGATGGAACATACAGATTAATCTACATTGAAGAAGATGATTTTAGATTAGAGATTGAACATGGTAATGAAGTTAGTGAAATTCTAAAAGAAGGAATGTTTGAATTGGTTTATGATGGAACAGAAGGGAAGGTAAAGTTTGAAAATGAATGATGTAACATTTGTCCAACCAGTAATTTTGAAATATCAAATGCCATGTTCAGATGCACTTTTAGATATGCACGAAGATTTACTGAAAGCACAAAAAGTTCTAAATCATTATTTGGTAAATGGTGTTACATTTGCAGTATCACAAAAACAATATGAAACTAATAGATTTGGTTTCTCTATAATCAGAATTAGTATTAGAGTACCAATGACAAATCATAATTTTGATGATAGAATAAAAAAAGAATTAGAACCAATCATGAAAAGATGGGGGGGATTATTAGATGGATAAATGTAGTAAGTGTGGAATGGGTGAACAAATAATTGATTTGAAAAAATTCAATTATTCAGAATCAAACGAAGAACCAGATACAGCCTTGTTATGTGTATTTTGTTATACTGATGAATCTATTAGAATTTTAAAATTAAGAATCATAGAACCAATAGCAAACTTTCAAGAAAAACTAAATGATAGATTAACTAAATTGGAATATCAGGTGTATCAAAAATGATTGTCACATTATCAAATAGTTACATTGAAAAACATGGTGATGGATATTCGATATTTATTTCCATTCCAGATGATTCAAGAAATTTCTTACACTGTGATCCATTGAGATTAGATAGAATGCTAATGTACTATCAAGATATAATAGCACAAAAAATTGGTAACTATAATTGTTCAATTGTAGAAGATGGAACATATTTCAGAATCAAAACACAGTTAAGATGTGGTGAACAACTGAATGGTGATAATGATACAGATTTAATATTTCATAGTAGAAAATTAAACCTAAATGATGCTGTATTTGAATATGGGTTGTTAATTGGATTACCAGAAAAACAATTGGTGAAAACAAAATGAGTTGTAGAAGTACATGTACTAAATGTGGGCATTCTGAAAACCATGAATGTTCTGGAAACAGTGGATTCATTTCACAAATGATAAAAGGTAAACAAGAAAAATTCTGTAGAAATTGTGTTAGTGAAGCATTGATTGGATATTTTGGGGGAATGAATAATGTTCAAAGATAGATTACTAAAATTTAAAAAAGAGAAATGGGTTTCTACAAAATCTGGTGATACTGAAGCCATTTGTCCTAATCCAGATTGTAGAATGAAATCAAACCAATCAGTGTTACCATGTGGTGGTGATTTCTGGTTTTGTGCAAATCCAAAATGTATAATCAATAGATTTTCTGGTGTTGGATACTATATTCAAGCAGAAGATGGAATTCAAGATTGTGTTCACATGAAAGAAGAATATGGTGATAGAAATGATGAAGATTTTATTAGTGGTGTAGTTTGCAAAAAATGTAATGAACCAATTACCAAAAAAGAGTTATTGGAAAGTTTACAATTCATGATTAAAAATCCAAACAAAGAATGCCCACCACATAATTGTAAGGTGATAGTAAGTTGAAGAAAAAAGAAATCCTATATGCAGTTGAAAATGATTTGGGTAATGAACGAGAATGTGAAACCAAAAAAGAATTGCTTGAAGAAATTAAAGATGAAATGCTAGGAACAAATTTCAAGATTTACAAAGTTACAATAATTAGAGAATTGGTAAAAACAATAGATAAGAAAAAACCTAGACCATGTTATGGTGGATGGGGTAAAGGTCACACAATACCAGATGGTGATTTCAAAAATGAAGTACCATTCACATTCTGTAAAAGATGTGGGTATCTAATGAAATTAATCTATAAGAATTTTACAGAACCAAATTATGTTTTGGCAACACCTAGAGTACACAAAAATGATAAACTGATTTGTAAGAAATGTGGTGAGAGATTCCATCCTAAAAAATCATTACATACGTATCTATGCCATATTGGAAATTGTAATGTGAGGAAAAGAAAATAATGGTTTTAGTAATGCCAAATGCAGAAATGACATTTGAAAATTGGGAAGCAAGAATAAAATTTCAAATGGAAGAAGAAGGCGGGTTTGAATATGATGATGAACATAATGCTAATGATTGGTCAAAATGTGCAGTTGGTGAACGTGATAAAGAACTAAGAAATATTTTAAGAAGTGGTTTGAATCTAAAGTGGGCAACTAGAAAGTTATCACCTGAAGTTATAAAGTTAGGGCAACAATTTGAATCTGCAATATATGACAACAAAAAAGAAGAAGCGTTGAAGATTTATCATAAAATAAAATCAATTCCAGAAGAAAAATTCTATCTAAAGAGTGAGGATGAATGTTGATATTTTCAAGTTCTGATCTAAAACATTGTTTTGAAAATATTTTCAGATTATATCAAAGCAGTAAACTAAGTGATAAATATGATTCATTGGTTCAGTTTGAATTTTTACATCCAGTAATATTAGCACATCCAACACTACTTCCATTTGAAATCAAACATAATCCGTTATACAAAAAAATGTTAGATGAAACAATTGAAAGAAGGCATTTTTACATTATAGAGTTGAGGGAATTAAAATGATTAGGTTCGGTATAGTGGATGTTGGAAATGAAAACCATGATGCCAAGATTTCATTAGAAATGAATGGGCATGTGTTTATACTGGATAAAATTTATCCAAAAGCAGTTGCAGAAAAAACAATTAAGGCATTTACAGAAGAACAAAATTCATGGGAATCAGATTTTCATAAATTGTTTTACTATACAGTTGGTGATTCTTGGGCAATCACTGATGAAGAACTAAATAATTTTCTAATGAAACATGACACAATGACACCAGAAAGAAAGTGTTCAACATGTAATGAAACTACTAAAAGGTTCTTTGAAATGTTTGATGAAAAAACACAGCGATTTCTTAAAGACAAAATCAGATGTCCAAAATGTTATGAAAAATTTGGAAGCAGAATTGAGGATAGTACAAAATGATTAGTAAGAAAAGTTTTAATGAATTAGAAAAAATTGCAAAATTACCAAGTACAGATTATGAAGATTACAAAAGGATAATGAGATTATTGAAGAAAACAAAAATCAGAAAATCGTTAGGAAGATTGAGTGAGATATTATGAAAAGAGATATTGATTTAAGAAACGAAGGTACATTGAAAGATTTTTCAGTATTATCATTTGGTGGTGAAGATGAAGTTACATACAGAATATTTTCAACACAACTAAAAGCATTTACAACTAAGGTTTTAGGATATTCAAAATTAAACATGAGTTCATCATATCTACCAATGCCAATTGAAGTTATGATCTATGATAAAAGAAACAAAGTAGTTCACACAATGAAAATTACAATGAAGGGGTGTTCATATACTGACTGATGAACATCTAGGAACTGTAGAAGAACAGTTGCAATTCCTAAAGGCGATGCAAGAAGAATTGGATAATCATAGAGATGAAAAATTACCATTAAGATTTGTTGATAGAAATGAAGTAAAGGGATTGTTAGAAAATTCTATTGCTGGAAGGGCAACTAGAATTAGATTATCTAAAAAGAAATCCGAGATACAGAAACAATGTGTGCATACAGCAAATGAAGCGATGATGATATGGTTGAAGTTCAATGAATAGAAGAAAAGAAAACTGGTTCAAATTAGCATATTTGAAAGATGGTAAAGCACATATCCTAAAGGATTATGAAAAAGATGGCAAACAAATAGCATTATGTAAAATTAGAATTTGTGGAATTTTAGAAATTGATAATTCAGTAGAAAGAAGATGCAAAAGATGTGAAAAACGTGCCAAGGAATTAGGGTGGATTCAATGAAACAATCACAGAAATTACAAGAACCATTAGGCAGAATGTCAAATGGAAGAAACGGTAATTCAATATTTGATATTAGAAATATTTGTAGAACATGTAGATTACAGTATCCAAAATCATGTACGCATTGTGAAGAATGCAAGAAACCTTTAGCATACAAACCAAGGACTAGAAGGAAATGAAAACACATTCACATCATTACCAAATTCAAATCATTGAAGATAAAAAAGTGGTTGAAAGATATGTTATTCTTGTACCATACAATGGAAATGAAACCGCTGATAAGGCTGTTAAAGCAGTAATGAAAAGCACAAACCACTATAGAAATTCTAGAAACCAAATCATGTTAGAAAGATGTGATTATACAATTGAGTATATTGAAACAAAACTATCAGATGATCTACAAGCAATCGCAATTGAGAAACAAGGATATGCAGTAATACCAATGGAAGGTGACAATTGATGGCACGACCAAATAAAAGAAATGGGATAGTTTTAGAGCAAACATTTGATAAATTGGGTAGGTGTTCAGATGCAAACTATCATACTTGTGATTATTCCAATAGTTGTTATCGTGGAAATCATAAACAGTGTAAAGGATTGAATAGAACCAAGACACGATGCACATGCCCAAAATGTAATCATCCAGAACCAGAATCAAAAGAATAATTTTACAACAATAGTTATAACATAATATTGAATTGAATGATTCATGCCTAATGAAGATTCAAACAGTGTTGATGTAACCACCAATCTTTTAGATTCGAGTGATACAGATAGTGGGGTTGAAGGAATCCAGAAGGCAAAACCCACTAAAAAGAATTACAATAAGATAATTAAAATTCTAGCATTAATTACATTGATTCCAATTACTTCATTAATATTGGATTATTATTTCAATCCACAACCAGTAGTAACCGAAACAGTATTTACATTAACTGATAATTGTTGGATTAATGTAAACCTAGTAACACAAACCGCTGAAATTGTTAGATTGGAATTTGACTGTAACAAAGAAGCAACTGTAGATGAAGTTAGGGATGCTATGAAACTACTAAAAGAAAAAGCAACTGAATTAAATTATAATATCAAGATACCATTTACCGCTGAAGGATTACACGCACAATTTCAAAGAGAAGTAGAAACGGAAGGTTCAATATGAAAACACCATCACTAACTAGAGTAAAAATTCTAAAATTCATGTTGTCAAGAATAGATGAACCATTATCATCACAAGAAATACAGGATGGTTCACATTCAAACTACAAAAATACAATGAATGAAATCAGAAATCTTGTAAAAGATAAAATGATTACAGGAACAAAGATTGGTTGGAAGTTGACATTCAAGAATGCTGATTTTATTGCAACTAAACATACTGAACTAGCAGTAATATGTGATTTTAGTAAGGTTATCAAAAAAAAGATGAAACAAATTGAGAAACAAGAAATTAAATAAAAAACCAATTATAGTTGGTGGTGCAATCAGTGGATTTCTAGTTACATTACTGATTGTTTTCATGTCACCAGAATATCATTGTATGCAAGTATCTGAAGTCACAAAACAAGATTACATTGATTATCTCTATAGTGGATTAGATGAAAAATCAAAAGCATTGGTAGATTCGGGTGTTGCCTATATACAGGATTCACCAGATATTCCAATTCAGTATATACAAGATAGTGCTTATGAGTTTTGTATTTCACAAAAACCAGATGTTCCACCAACTGTAGTTCTTCAGTTTGAAGATTTAGAATAATATGAATGAAAACCCAAATCTATGGTGGATTTTAGTTCTAGGGTTTGGAACAATTTTAGGCGTACCAATATCATCTATGTTAATTAATTTGATACAATACAAGAAGAAGAATCGATAAAACCAATCACTATTCTTATTACATAGTTAATTCTGAAGCAATCCAATGTTCAAGATTTATTGTAAATCTAGGAATGAAACAATTGATGTTCCAAATGAAGTTAGTGAATGCCCACACTGTGGAAAACAATTGGTGAATCTAGGCTTCGCACTAGCAGAACTATAAAATAAATTCACGATAATATTTTTAATGTAGTGATTTATTGAGTTTGTGTAGATATGAAAGCAAACTACCTAGGGTTATTCACTGGATTTGTATTGTTGGTTTTCATTTTATTTCCAGTGGATGCCCTAGGACAAACTAATTCAAAACATGTTGATTCACCTTTAGGTTGGAAAATTGGAACATTCTTAGATGATCTGTATATCGATGTTTTTGTAACTGATGATACAAAAAAGGCTGAAGCAATTGCTAAACAAGCAGAAAAAACACAGGAACAAATAGAATCATTAGCAATTGAAGGAAAACCAATTCCAAATGATTATGTGAAAAGAGTTTCAGATAAAACTATCAAGGCACAAGAAATTTTACTTAACTTAGAAAAAGTTCCAGTACAAGGTCAAGAAGGAATAAGAAATGCACTAAAACAAATTACATCTAAACCAGAAATTGTTTGTGTTGCAGAACCATGTGAAGAAGCAAAAGATGTTAATTCTAGAATTAATACTGGAAGGGTTTTAGAAACATTACAAGATGTTAATGAAGCAAATCAGATTAGACTTTTAGTAAATGATTTCAATGAATTAAGAGATGGAATAAATTCTGGAAGGTTTGATACAGTAACCGCAGAAACTAGAGCAAATCAAATTGATAGTAGGGCTAACAGTTTGGATTTAATTATACAACACTGTGATGGAAGAATCAGTTCATTAGATTTAGCATTTGAGAAATCACCATACTCAATTCTACAGAACCAATGTAAGATACTACAGAATCATAGTTTAGAAGATGCACAAAACAGATTAAAATTATTAGGTTCTGATATAGAATGAATGGAAGGGCATTAATTCTTCTAATAACATTCTTGATGTTCACAGTTGGATTCGGATTAGTAATTGGTGAATATTTTTATGAACTTGGTTTAGATTTAATGAAACTTGCTATATCCGCTGGTGTTGGAATTATCGGATTGGTTACAATGATGTTTACTCTAAGAGAGTATATGAGAAATTGGTATTGGCATGAAGTACATAAAGAACATGTAATTGCTGGTGTAGTTATTTTGATAATAATTGTTATAGTTGCATGGCATTATGGGGTGATAGATTGGTTACTATCAAATCTATAGAATTAGAGTTTCAATCGCATCATATTCTTTATGTGATTGTATTCATAGGAATATCAATTCTATTATTTGGAATGTACCAATCATTTTCTACTGATCCAGCAACTGGTATTGGAATAATGGATTTCACAGAAATTGAAAGATTGTGGGGTGACATGGAACAAAAAATAACAGTTGAATTTGAAAAATTTACTGAACATCCATTCTTTAAACAAGCGGGTACAGTAATCACATTCTTCTATTCAATGACACCATCATTCATTCCAATTCCAAACGAATTATTCATGACACCTTTAGTTCTTGCAGAACCTACACAAGAACAACAATTTAACCAAGCAATATTTCTGATCCTCTTAACATCAACTGGTGGATTTATTGGTGATGCACTAATGTTCAGTCTAGCAAAAAGACATGTCCACAAATTAGTTAGAAGGGATAAAGCAGATGAATTAGAAAACAATCATTGGTTTCATAGATTCGGTGTATTGATGTTTTTGTTTACACCATCACTTTGGTTTGCTGGTGGTGGTGCTGAAGTTGCTTTAGTTCTTGCTGGATATGCACAGATGGATGAAAAGAAATTATTCCCATTTTTGTTTGCTGGAAATCTAATTCGTGGTATTTGGGGTGGAATTATTTTCCTTTCATTCCTTGGTTTGTTATAGTTTTTACAATAAACATTATAAGCAAATAATTTACTTTCAAAAGTAGAAAAATGGAAAAATTGATTGATAATAATGTAGTTGATGGTGAACTTGATGTTTTTAGAGATAAAGATGCTAGATGGCAATTAGTTCTTGGATGGAAGAATAAGAAATATCGTGCCTTGGATGCTTTTAGAAAATTAGACAAAGTAATGAAGAAGAATGCTGAAGATACTGAAAACCCAATTCAATATGAAAATAGAAATTTAAAGATTAAAGAGGAAATGGATAGATTATCTGATGTGATTGATTTTTGTAAAACCAAGATGAATGAAATTATTGCTGAAATTCACAAGGACAAACACAGATGAACTATATCCCATATATCATAATTTTTGCATTGATTTTTGGTACAATAGGATTTGTAGTGTATTCTAATTCTGAAGAAGCAAAATCATTAAGGCAAGGATGTGATATTGAACAAATTTTCACTGGTGTTAATGTAAACAATCTAAGTGAAGAACAGATTAAAAAGATGATAAGTGATTGTGATGCACAAGCAGTTCTTAATAGTGCTGAACAAATAGCATTGAACAACCTAGGCAAAATACAATCAATTAATGATGCTGGTGATATTGCAGAAATCTTCAAAGGTAAACCTACAGTAGTTCAACAAACATCATTCGTAAATTCCAACACTGGAAAAGAGATTTCAGAACAAGAATTTATTCAATTAGTGAATGCCACTGGTGATCTAACTGATGAAGATATTATTAATATCAAAATTACTGGTGGTGAATCATTTGGACACACACCAAAATATTCTAATGTTGAACTTCCAGATAACCATTATCTGATTGGTAATCCAGCAACATTTAGTGGGTTATTAAAAAAAGTAATTGAAGGAAGTTGTAAATTAAATCCAGAAACAGAATTGGTAGAATGTAAGTATGTTGAACCAGCAACATTCCAATACACATTCATAATCAGTTGTGAACATCGTGATTTTTGTGCATTAGAACCAATAACTAGACCTTCAGAAGAAACTAATAATGATGGAACATGGACACAAACTATTCAAACTGGAAGATTTACTGAAGGTGAATATCTAATGTCAATACAAGCAAATTCATTAGTAGATAATCCATTAACTCAACGACCTTATCTTATAGAAGTAGAAAAAACATTCCAAATGGTATCACCATGAAATTCAAAAGAAAAAATAGTTTGGATTTATGGATAGGGTTTTTCTGGTTAATCACTGGATTCTGTACCTTTCAACTAGCATTATTCGTAATATCAATACCATTTGAATCAAAAGAAATTTGGTGGATGGTTATTGAAACTGTTAATAAAAATGCAACTGTGCATTTCATGATTTCTGGATTCCTATTATTTGCTGGAATAATGCAGGGGATATTTGGATTTTTTATGATTGTTACTAGAGATTCAAGTGTGGATAAACATGTTAAAATCAAAAAATCAAAATTTGAACCTAAACAAGATGAATCGATAGAAGATTAGTTAATTTTTCTAACCAAAATATGTAAATAGTAATTGATTTTGCTGAATGTTAATGGAGAAAGCACAGTTTGTAAAAGGAATCTTCGTGGACATATTGAACGCAGTATTGTTCTTGGTTGTCTTGGGGATTATTTTTGCTGGTGTGGGAATGCTGGTTGGCGATGGGTTCAAGGATATTACCCTAGAATCATTAGGTCAAGCAATAGCACAAACTGGTGATGATCCTGTAGCGGGATTCATTCTGGTTATGGTTAGTCTAGGCTTCTTCGTTATCATTGGTGCATTGGTTTTCCTATTTGGAAAATATGTGCGTGTTGGTATCGGAAAGATATTTGGATTGGCAGAACCAGAAGGTGATATAGACACTGATAAGAAAGCATATATTGTAACTTTCTTATTCACTGGAATAATCACGTTCATCTTCATTGTTGCATTTGCATCATTCCTACAAGGTGTAAATCCAGATGTTAACATCACTGATTTGGGTACATTGACTAATGCAATTAGTCAAGAATCACCACAATTTTGGATTGTTTTCATCCTTGGATTGATTGGTTTAGGTGCTATTGTGGGATACATGGGTAGAAAAATCAACTCTATTCGTGAAGGTGTTCCAGATTCAATAGCAAAAATCTAAACAAATCTAATTTTTTTTAATACTATTTTTCGTGGAATTATTTTCACGAATCTACAAAATGCTTTTATTCTAATGCTAGTTGGATTGAATTAAGAACTATTATGGTAGAGAACAAAACACTAGGAATTGCAGTTGTGCTAATTCTCATTGTTGGTGGTGGACTGTGGTATGCAAATGACCAAGGTTTCATTAACACCAGTGGACAAGCAACAATTACACCTAGTCAAACTACAACTACAACTACAACTTCAACAACTGGTCAAGTACAAACACAAACTGGTGATTTCATAATCAAGACCGCCTTAATCGATACTAAAGACCAAACAACAACAAGAACAGATGGTACAAACATCAATGTGCTTTTCTATCAACTAAAGAATGGTGAATACCAATGGAAAGGAACATCTTCATCCAATAGTGCAACTATCGGATTGGATGAAACTCTAGTAGAAGTTCAGGCTATGCTAGAGATTCCAGATGCACAAGCATTCTTCGTTGATTTAGTAAAGACACAAGGACAAACATCTAGAATTGGTAATGCTGTTTGGGCTGATCCAGATAAGGATAATACTCTTGATCCAGTAATTCCATTGAACATAGTTGGAATTACACCACAAGGACAAGATGATCCAACCTTAAACTGGACTGTCTTTATGCTAGTCGATGATGGAACTAACATTGATTTGGATGATCCAAGTAATCTAGATACAGATAACCTTGGTACAGGCAAACAAGACTGTGCCATTGATTGGAACTTACAACTATCAGCAAATGCACGTGGTGGTTTATTGAAGAAATTCGATATTACTATCAACGGTACAGATGAAGGTAGAATTGTTCCAAACGAATCTTATGTAGATGTTATACATGATCATGGAACTGATAGAATCAAACTAACCAATGGTGATGTATTCAAGAATGTGGATAACTCAAATTCACAAATTGTTTACGAATACCAATTTGGTGATGGTGAAGTTGCAGATGGAAGATTGTTCAGTATTGATGCCAACCAATCCATCCTAAAGAAATCAATGCCAGTAAACATCAAAACAAACTTTGGTGCTTCTGACAATGCAATTAATGTAACATTAGGTGTTACATTTATGGATGCACAAGGTGAATCATACACTGAAAATACCGACTTAGTTATTTGTGCAAAAGCATAGATAATTAATCTACACTTTCTTTTCTTTTTTATTTACAAGAATTCTTAAATCCAACTAGCACGAATTTAGATTGCTGTTATGCAGTATGCAGTAGTGCCGAGAGTTCAAATGCGAAAGTCTATTGGGCATCCAAGGTGTTAATGCTTTTCTTCCTTGGATGCCTAATTTAATCAATATTTTTCACAGATACCTTTTTAATCATTAATTAGAAGTGGTACTTATGCTGTTTGGTGATGATCTATGGTTCTAGGATTTGAGGATTTATCACATCAAGATAAAATCTCAAAAGGATTTGGATTAGTTACTTGGTTATTTTTCTTCATTACTGGTTCTTCAGTAATGTTTTTCGTATTATCCGCTGAAGGTTCAATTGAATTTAGAAGGGTAATGACATTTGTTACAGCATTTTCATTACCATTACTTCTGATGTTACTATTATCTAGAATTGAATTCATTGGAAACAGATTACGAAGTGATGATGAAGGTGAACCATTATTCTTCATGAAAAATCCTACAATGAAGGATTTGATTATGATTCCACCAGCAATTGGTGTTCTATTTTTGGTTTCAATTGTACTTCATAATGCTGGAAATGATTTCGCTGTTCTAATGTTTGCTGGAATTCTTTTAGGTGGATTACTCATGATTACAAGAGCAATTATAATTCCAATTGTAGTTCATGGAACATACAATAGTATCATATATTTGGATTCAAAAGGATTGTTAGGAAACACTGGTTTACCTTCTGATCTACCAATTAACGTACCATTAATCAATGCACAAATAGAATTATTCGGTGAAGTTACACCAGAAATTGTTTTCCAATATGCCTTAACAGCAACTGGTGAAGAAATGCTTCGTGCATTCTTTATTGGTGGATTCCTACTAGCATCTTCAGGTGACTTTGAAACAAAGAAATTGAATTTTATTGCTGGAATTTTAGTTTCAGGTACAGCATGGGCAGTAATGCACGCTATACAAGGTGGAATAAGAATTATCTAAATCTAAAGTCAAAAATTTTCACAGTTAAGTTTATGTAATAACATTTTGACTTGAAATTATTGAAAACATCATATATCCTAGTTAGTGGGATTGGAATTATTCTACTTATTGCGGGTTTTATGACTTTACCAAATATTGGAAATCAAGATTTGCATAGATTTGAACTAACTTCAGATTCTGAAACTTTACCAATTCCAGATAGATTATGTTTTGCCAAGGTTTCAAATATTGCAACTGTAGGTGGTGAATTATTTGATGCCGACCAATCACCATTTTTCGCTAGTAATCCAGAATTAGAATTTTTTGCTGGTGATGCTGTAAATATTATTGACGGATTCCAAATAGAACCAAAACTAACATGTCTTTCATTTTCAAATGCTGGAAAAACAACTGAACAATTACAAGCCGATGTAGATGCTTGTATTGTAGATAAAGATGGTGAGAATTGCCATCCATCAAATCATGATGTCATGGTTATCAAATCAAGTGAATTAACATTAAAAGTAATTTCAGAAGATAATGTAAAGAATGAAAAGATTACAACATACATTGACACCATAACAACTGATAGAGTTGAAGTTGCAGATGGAACAGAAGTAAAACTTGCAAAATACATTGTTAAAGTTACTGATTTGGAAGATGATTTATCTGGTGGAACATATTCATCTATTCAAGAATTTAGAGTGTTTGGAACATTGATACTTCATCCAAAAATATGTTCAGCATGTGAATTTGTTTACACAATTCCAGAAGAAGCAATTCCAACATTCCATGAAATAATTGTAAAGAAAGCAGAAGGTGAAGCAAAAACAATTGATAGTGATGGTGATGGTGTTGCAGATACAAATGAATCTGGAAAACAAAATGATGCTGTAGCAAAAGATGTTGAAAACCAAAACGCAAAAACAAAATCTGCAAAAGAAGCAATTGAATCAGCAACTGAATTTGGTGATTGTTTAATCATTGGTGATACTGATTGTTTGAATCAAGGTAAGTTCGCTATGATTTGGTTTGCAGTTGCTGGAATAATTGGTATTGGAATATTTGGATTCATAATTTCTTTATTAACAAGGAATAGGAACGGTTGATATGAGAAGTTTAATTCTTGTGCTAGTTGGCTTAGTAATCGCTGGTGGATTATTTGGTTATTCTGAACTAACTGGATTCACAAATTTCTTTTTTGGTTCTAGCGAAATAACAACATTCGCCACTGGAAATTATTTTAACACTTTGAATCAGTTTTCATTTTCATCATTCCTACCTATGGAATGCCAATACATCAATGAGACGTATGTAAAATATCAAGGTGAAGCAGTTTTTGGAAATGTCGCTTTTGATTCTTCAGTAAAATTTAACCCACAAATACAATTTGATGTTTCAAACAGAATAGATGGTAGAATCATAGATGCTCTAAGAATAGACATCAATCAAAAATGTGATATTTCAGAACCAAGTTATCTAAATGGATTAACTGGAATCAAAACAGTTGGATTTGCTTTAATGCAATTAACCACTGGTGACTTGGATAAAGATTTAGGAAACGAAATAACCAATTTAGAATCAGTTTCAATTAATACTACAGTACAACCAAACACATGGAAAGTTATTGCATCAAAAACATACGGAAATTTCCAGCAATATGAATCAGATTTAGTATTACATAATGATATTAATGCTTGGGTAAAAGCAGTTGCAACTATTGATGTAGATTACCAATTACAATATTCAAATTCAAATGGAAATATTGATGTT
Organism: Nitrosopumilus sp.; assembly: GCF_025698945.1. Classification (NCBI taxonomy): domain Archaea; kingdom Thermoproteati; phylum Nitrososphaerota; class Nitrososphaeria; order Nitrosopumilales; family Nitrosopumilaceae; genus Nitrosopumilus; species Candidatus Nitrosopumilus sp. The sequence continues at coordinate 12,642 of NZ_JAILWM010000006.1, read as the reverse complement.
GGTAGTACAACTGGTGTTGGTTCATTGTTAACAAAATCAGCATGGTTAGTTCGTGCTGATGCAAATGTAATCAATCCACCAGAACCAAATGCCAATACATCTAATGAACCAATTATTTTAGAAAGCATTAGAACAACTTTAACAGAATCACAAGGTGGTCAAGATGGATTAATCAGTGATACAAATCCACTTGATACTAACAAACAATCTGGAAGGCAATTATTAATTGAAGGAACTGTTAGAAAATGGTTAAACACTGAAGGTTATCCAACAATTACAATTACTGGTGCATCAAACATTCCACTTGTTTCAGGTACTATGATATTTGATGAAAAAGTTGGCGATGATGGTAAGTTTGTATTTTATTATACAATGGCTAAAAATTCACCAAACGGAAAATACACTGTAATAATGGAACATCCAAATAGATTCCAAGGTGACTTTAAGACACCACAACAATCAACAAAAACATTCATTGTTGAAAATGAAGCAACTGTAACAACTACAACAACTGGTGGTACTGATCCAGAAATACTTCCAACTAGCACAACACAACCAAAATCATTCTTTGGTGAAATAGTGCTAGCATGGACTACACTTTACGAAAATGGAAAATCACAAAGTGGTATAATAGGTAGTGATGATGGGTTTAACATAGAACTTGGAACAAATCTATCATTGGCAAATGCAGTTGATGGAATAAATTCTATTCTAAAATCAATCCAAGTAACACCAATTCTTCATCTAAAAGATGCTTCAGTAACATCACAGTTTACAATTGAATCAAGTGATGTAACATTTGCAACAACAATTGAAGTTGGTGCTGATAAAGTATTCTTGGATACAAGAAACACAATTCTATTTTCACCAACCAAGGCACTTTGCATCAATGATCCTAATACTGGTTCAACAACTTGTGCAAATGAAGGATTCTCATTGGGTTCAGTAATACTTGGTACTGAAGCAATTACAAATAAGATTGAAACTTTACAAAGTATCAAGAATTTGCCAAATGGTGGAACAGCAAAAGTAAAAATTATTGTAGATATTGCTGGAACATTTGATGCAAGAAACGATATTGACGGAAAGAAATATTCTGGTAAAACTGAAGGTTCACAGTTCATTTGGGAAACAACCTATGTTAAAGGAAGTTTAGGTCAACAAGTAACAACCAAGACTTCAGAAGATGGAACAACTAAAGCAGTAGTGACAAATGATGATGAAACCGCTGATGCTGAAAATCCAGAAAAAGAAGTAATTGAAACACAAGTCAATTCATCAACCGTAAAGAACCAATGTAAATTCGCTGAAGATAACTTTGTATTCGTTAATACACAATGTGATTTAATCAAAGTATTCCAGAAACAAGTTAGTGATTTGAAAGATGGAACATGTCATTCTAAAGACTTTACAGATTCTAGTGGAATTGAAAGGGAAGTAACATTCTGTGCTAGTGTTGATGCTGAAGTTGGTTCTGGTGGTGCTTCTGGAAGTGCTGGTGGTGGATTAGGAAATGATAGTGGAACTAATAATACCGATGGTGATGATCCAAAAGGATTTGGTGGATTAGGTGGATTCTGTGAAGGAACAGTAATTCAATGTGCTTCTGCATTCACTGAAAACATTGATGAAAAACTTAAAGAAAATATTGGATTGGATTCAGTAGAATTAGGTTTGGTGCTTGGTGGTGTAATCATTGTAATCATTGTAATTGCTGGATTAATGGCAGTAGCCAAGCATAGAAATGATAGTTATAATCCTATGAACTACAGGTAAACTATTTTTACAGTTAAGTTTATCTAAGAACTTTTTGAAGATTTATTATTGCAATCGCCATTCCAATTATCAGTAATCTCAATATTTTCAATCGTGATAATTATCGGTGCTGTTATGGCTTTAGATAGTTTTGGTATCGTTTCATCACCATTATCACTAGAAAATGGTGAAGGTGTTTTTCAAGGTACAAACACTGGTGATAGGGATTTACTTTTCGCAGAATCATATATTGAAACAAAGTTAATTTTTGCAGATGAAATAAAATCATCCAGAACAGATTCAGTAACCAATACATTCACACCATTTTCGTTTGTTGGATTATCCGACCAAAAATTAAACCCATTAGTACGTGCAGAATTGTTTGTTTATACAGATTATAGTAGAATGGGTGCTGATGTTGAATTTGATTTTCCAAGAACAACAATAAAACAGTTTGTTACAGTAAATGGGATTCCAGTTAATGTACCAAAAGGATTACTTTTAGAAAACACTTATGATCCAAACACAAAGTTATTGAAAGGTGCTGGATTACATATCACACCAGATTTTGTAGAACAGATACTTGCACAAGGAACACAATTGAAATCTGGTGACATAATAGAATTCATAATGACTGTAGAAGGAAGATATGATGCACAAAAACTTCTACCAGATGGAAGTGTACTTAGAATGTATGATGGATGGATAAAGGGATTAAACACATCAATTGCATTCAGATATTATGATGCAACTGAATTACTTTTGATTAGGGCTGGACAATCTGGAAACCCAAGTGAAATTCCATCTTCTACTGGATGTCCAGATGTAAATTCTAATGGTATTTGTGATTCAAATGATCCAACTATAGTTCAAGTTCAAACAGTTGATTCAAACACAAATACAGTTACAAGTGATACAAGTGTTGAATCACCACCAATACAAACACAAACAACTTCATCAAGTGAATCAGGTGAACCTATATTCAACGATGTGATTCCAGAAGAACCAATTGAGTTACCAAATGGTGAAACATCATCATTATACACCAGTGGTAATGCAATATCACAGTCAAATGGAATTAATATTGCAGTAGAAGAATTAGAATCTGGTTCTACTGAAGAAGTTGCATTGACTGTGTTAAACACTATTCAACAAAAACAAGAAGGTGATGATAATGCAACAATAGGATTTATCGTAATGGGAATAGCAATTGGTTCATTTGTAATCTATATGATAGTAAAGAGGTTGAAGAACAAATGATTTCAAATGAAAAGATTTTTGGTATTGGCGTATTTGGGGTTGCTATAATTGCATTAGGAATGTTATTCCTAGTTGAATTCAACGGAACACATGGTTCAGTTGATGATTTCTTTACTGGATTTGGAACTGTTAGAACATTTTCACTTACACAAGATTTCACAAACATGAGATGTGAAGAATTCAATGAGATATGGATTAATTCTGGTGGAAGTATTTTACAAGTAGCAAGTTTTAGTGAACGAGAAACAATTTTCATTGATGAACAATTTCAAAATCAATTAGCATTAACAGCAAATGGAAGAACTGTAGATGATATTCATATTAAATTATTTTTAGAATGTGATGGAAATGCTATGGAAGGTTCAACTATTGTATCTGGAACAGTAAAACTTCGAGAAAGAATTGAATCACCAACTGTTTTCTTTTTGGGAAATGATAGACCAATATCAACATATTCAACACAAACAATTACACCAGTTGCATTAGAAGATAGTATTAAGAAAGAAATCTTTGAATACATAATCACAAAACAAGTTTTGAATAATGTACTTGCATCTTCTGGTGATGGTTCAAAACATTTCAAATCTGAAATGCTTCCAAAACTAAAATTTGATTTCAATCATCCACAAGTTGGTGTATTTTCTGGTGCATTTGATACAGAACAATTCGGAAAACCAATAGTAACACAATTCGCATTTTCATTTGTAAATGATATTGTCCAACCAACACAAACAACATCACCAACAACTGATCCAAATCTAGATACTGATGGGGATGGTAAAGTTGATTCAATAGATGTATGTCCATTACTTCCAGAAACTGTAAATGGATACAATGACAATGATGGATGTCCAGATTCATTACCAGATACTGATGGTGATGGAATTATTGATGCAAATGATTCATGTCCAATCCAACCAGAAAACTTTAACGGAATTACAGATTCTGATGGATGTCCAGATTCATCACCTACACCATTAGATACAGATGGTGATGGAATAGAAGATTTGTTAGATTTGTGTGTTGGTGAAAAAGAAACATTCAATGGTGTCAATGATGGTGATGGATGTCCAGATACAGTATTATCAACAACTTCAGATTCCGATGGTGATGGAATACCTGATAATTTAGATGAATGCCCAATGGAAGAAGAAACCTTCAATGGTGTCAATGATTCTGATGGATGTCCAGATACTGTTCAATCATCAACCACTTCAGGTTCTGAAAGTGCTGAAACCAGTGTAGGCGATACATCACTTGGAAGCACACAAGTAATTCCATTCCAGCAAGTAAGTGATGATGATCCAAGTGGCATTATTATAATTGCCATTATTTTTGTGGGTTTCATTGGTTCTGTGGTTGTCCTCAATAAGTTGAGAAAGAAATAGCAAATTCTTTTTACTAAAACCTTTTTAACACTGGAATTATCAGAATCGTTATTGAAGGCTTTAGCAATATTACCAATTCTTCTAATTTTAGCCATTTCACCATTTCTATTTGAAGATGCTTTTGCCGACCATGTAAGTTATGGTGATAATACTGGAACTTATGATGATAGATGGTGGTGGGCTGAAGTTGATAATACCACTGGTGATTGTGAATCAATTGGATATGATTCTGGTTTTGAAAATAGATTAGATAGTGGTGGAAATTTTTGTTGGGTTTTCAAATCATTCAAGACCGCTGATTTAGAATTAGGATGGTCAGCAGTTGTTTCATGTGGAAGAAGTTCTTCATCACCAGTTTATTATCAGATGTATATCTATGATGGAATGTATGATCCAACAAATTCAACACATTTTCCAACTGATTCACCACCAGTAACACTTGGTGCTGGTTTACTTGTTAATTATGGAACTAATGTTTGTCCAACAAGTGGAACACCTGATTTATCCGCATCCACTGAAGAATGGGTTACATTTGTTATGGAAACAGAAGATGATGGTGCTGGTCATGCAGAAATAATACTTGACCAATTTGAATTAACTGGATTATCTGGTGTCAATTCTTGGCGATTCTGTCAAGAACCAACATCAAATGACTGTGCAACTGAAAGACCATTTAGTGCAAGACAAGGAAGTGGTGAATCAGAATATGGTTATGTGTATTCTTATGATCCAGAAACTGTTTGGCGTGATGGTGCAAAAATTGTTGATTTGGGTGTAGTTGTAACAAACAATACAAGTGTAAATTTTACATGGACTGAAATCGATTCCGCTGGTATAGGAATTCAAGCAATTGCAAATGGTGGATTGAATTCTACTGGCTATATGTTGGAATACAAAAACGGAACAGCAAGTGAATCAGATTATTGGACATTGATTACCGCAAATGCTGGTGATGTTGAAACTTATGAAACTGGAAATATTTTTGAAGCAGGGCATAGTTATACAGCACGTGTAATTACTTTAGGTGGTGAAGATGCTGGATGGTTATCAGAGCCAAGTAATGAAGTTACATTTACAATGAGTGGTACAAGTGCATCAACACAAACATACGATGAAGCATATTATGTTAATGGTAATACTGGTGTAGATAATCGTGTTTATTATCGTGAACAAGCAGAATATTCATTAGTAAATCAATCAGGTGTACCGAATTTCCAAGCATTATGTAGTGTGCATGATTGGTACACTACACCAGCAAATGGTTATCAAATGGGTACACCAAACAGTGGATACGGTACATGTTATTCTTCAATGTTGGTTCTTCCAACCGCTGAAGTTGATGGGGTTGAATGGACATGGACTGGATTGTTACATAGAAGTGTAGCACAAGTTTATCATACATTCTATATCTATGATGGTGCATTAGATGTTTACAACGGAACACAATTCACACATGGTAAAAGAAATCTAGGATGCCAAGAAGGTGATACACTTGGTGGACAATGTATGCTTTATGAAAATGGTGTACCAACAAGTGGAACTGAAACATGGACACCAGATTTATCTTCAGCACAAAGTGATTATGTCACTTTTGTTGTAATGCTATATGATAATGAGTTCGGTTCACATGATGTTTGGACTACTTTTACTTCATTAGCAATTGATGGGTATAAAACATTCTATTCACCAAACACTTCAGCATTACAATTACAATTTCCAGAAACAGAATATATTTCAGGTACAGAACATGATTGGGGATACTTCAACACGTTATTCATTCCAACACCAACATTATCAACCGCATTATCTGGTGATGATATTGTTCTTACATGGACTGTAGGAAGTGAAGCATTCGATGTTTCACCAACTGGATATAGAATTGATAGGGAATGTCCATCGGGTGGTGGATGGAAAACAATTGTTGCAGATACTGGAACTACTGATTTAACTTACACTGATGTTAATCCATTTGCTGGAACTTCTGGATTCTATGAAGAAACATTCGATGATGATGTTTATCAGGCATCTTGGATGTCACAAGACGACCAGTCACCTAACTTCATCACATATCACAGTGGTTCAGATGTTTTGTTATTTGGAATGTTGGCTGATGCAGTTGACCAGCATATAGTATTCCCATTATCAACCGCTGGTGTTGACAATGATCCAGTTTCAGATACAGAATGGGTTATGGAATACAAGATTAGTTGGACTGATACCACAACTGGTACAGGTGCAAATTACCATGTATTTGGATTAAGTGATTTGAATTCTGGTAACTTTTGGGATGTAAGTCAAGATTTCTTAGGAATTATATTTTGGGTTGATGCTGGTGGTGCAACAACAAGTGTTTATACTGGATATAGAGATGGTGCAAGCAGAACTACTACAGATACTGGATTCAATCTTTCTAATGCAGATATGCAAGGTTCTGATTACTTTATTAAACTATCAAGAACTTCACCAACTAACTTTAACATCAAAATGTATTCTGGTTCTGTAGAAGATGTTGATAACTTAATTCTAAATGATGATACAACTATTCCAGCAACAATTACAAGTTTAGGAAATATTCTTGGTTCTAATTTTGGTTCAATTTCAGTTGCAAGTGAAACATTATTGGAAGGAAGTATTGATAATCTGAAACTTGGTGATGCTGGAAATCTATCATTACAAAGTGCATCAACACAATGTAATTACAGAATTTATTCAGTTGCTTCACTTGGTACTAGTGAAGTATCAAACGAATCAGCAACATCACAAGCAGGGGTATCATTAACATCACCATCAAACTTAGTTTGTAATCCTACAGGAACTGATAGGGTTCAGTTAATTTGGAATTACAACGGTGCTGAAGTTGCAGAAGGATTTAGAATAGATGGTGCAACACCAAAAGGTGCTGAATTCACAACCTATGTTGCAGATACTGGAAACGCAAATACAGTTAGAACAGTAACTGGTTTGTTACCAAACACAGAATATAATTTCAAAGTTGCTGTTCTAGTTAGTCCAGATACTTCAGGTTTCTCAAATGAATATTCATGCAGAACCAATTCAGCAAGTGGTGGTGGTGGTTCAACACCTACAACACCAACAACACCTACAGTAACTGATCCAGAAACTGGTGAAACCACTGTTTCAGGTTCAGAATTCCAAGCAACATCACCATCAACACCAATAAGCCAATCACAACAAGATTTGTTTGATTTGTCATTCCCATTAATTCAAGAATTGACAAATAGTTTCAGTGGTGATATATTTACTCTAGTTGGTGGCGTACATTTCGCAAGTGTTGGACAAACTGTTAACGGAAACCTTCTGGTAGGATGGGATAACACAAACAACATAATCGTTAATTCAATTATTATCGCAGATTCACAGATGCAAGTTAACCCAATACCATTCCCACCTTATGTTGCAGAAGGTGGTGAAATATTATCAGATAATGACATTGAACAGTTATCAATTGTTCCACCAGATTCACCAAACATAGAATCACATCAATTATTACCATACGAAATTGTAATCCCAAGTGCATTTTGTGGAACTGGAATAGAACCATGTGTTGAAGCGGGTACACATAAGATTCCAGTAAAGGTAATCTCAACACAGGGTGGACAAAATGTAGCAAACAACGCTAGGATAGAAATTACAGTTGGTGTACCACAAATTCAGTTTGATATTCCAACATTTGTAATGTTCGCATTGGTTGGAATGGGATTGGTTGGTTCTGTAATGGTTGCTAGAAGATTCAGAAAGAAAGGCAAAACCGTTACAGTCTAGCCTAGAAATCAAAAGTTTTTACCATAATAATTAAAAGGTAGAATAATAGAATAATTTCTATATGGATGAAGTAATTTTTGCCGATTTACCAGCACTTCCTAATGATAATCTAATTTTTTATCAGATGGTTTCAGAATTCTATATCCCAAATTGGGATAAACTATGTCCAGATATTTCAATTCAAAGTATTGTTGAAAAAGTTCTTAATCCAGAAATTTATCCAGATGAAAAACCAGAAAATATAATCAATAGTTCAGAAACACAAGAAGTTATAAAAAAGAAAATGGGTGCATTTGAAATTATCAGCACTAAAGAAGATATGGATTCTATAGATAAAATTGATACAAGACCGATTGAACAAATAATTCGTGAGTTAGATAATCCAAAAGTGAAAAAAGAAACAGCAACAAAAACACCAAAAGAAGTTATTGAAATGTTAGGTCATAAAATAGATACAAGACCAAAAGTTACAGTTGAAGAAGAACAACCAGAACCAGTTCAATCAGAACAAAAACAACAACAATCAAAAGAAGAACATGATTTAGAAACTATGTTAACTGGTGAATTGATTGCATTAAACAAAGATGTTAATCAAAGATTCCAATGGTATAACGATATTGATTTTGGACACATACGAAGTATTGTTGAAAAGAAAAGTTTGAAGAAAAAAATCATCAAATTTGAAACACAAACAATCAATTCTTACATGAACAAATACAAGAAACTCTATGATCTATTATCCCATCATGGATATGAGATTGAAATGCTATCATCAACTGAAGAAAGGGATTACGAAACAATTTTCAATGAATTCAGTGTTGAGATTGGTTTGTTAGAAAAGATTTCACTTGTAGATGAAATGAAAATGATTTCTTCATCATGGCTTCCAAAAGAAAAATTATTCAGTAGAAGAAAACGTATTACACCAGTAATTTCAGGTAAAGCCAAATCATCCGCTGATAAGGAAAATTCATAATGAATATACAAACTAACTTTGAATCTTCAGATGAAGGATTATGTATTGAACTTGATGTGAAATATATTTCAGCAATTGAAGGAAAACCATATTCATTACTAGAAAGATTGTTTCATAAGATATTTGATACAAAATGGAAAAGAAAACAAATTATTGATAAAGAAAGACTGTATTGGAAAAATCAAAGTTTGATAAATGATTTCTGGAACATAGAATCAAATTATGATATTGGGTTTTTAGAATATGATTACAATACAATACAATTTGCATATTTATTTTCAAGTGAATTAGAGAAACAAGGTGATTAAATGACAACTGGACAAATACCAAAAACAACATACGCATTTCCAGATAATTTTGATGAATATGTATTACATGGAATAGGAACAGTAGTTGGACATCAAGGATTCGATAATAATATTTTGATGGCTGAAGGTTATATGAAATTATATCCACAAATAAATTTAGGATTCAAGGCTGGATATTTTGATAATATATACACAAAACAGAAATTAGAAAAAGGATTGAATGAAGTTGCAAGTAGAAGGTTAAGACAAATTTGGCGTGATGGAACATTTCTAGCGATTACAAGAAATGAAGATGAAACAGTTGTAACAAATAGAGAAGTTATTTACCCAATTAATGGAAAATATCTTGTTATAAATAAAGATACTTTAGATGAAATGAAATTAGAACATATTTGGGAAACGATAACTGGATGTGAAAAATGTGGTGGAGAAAAATATGTTCAATTAAAACCTGAAGATTTAGATGATTTGTTTCCAACTGGTGTTAAATTCTGTGTAAATTGTGGATATGAAGAAGAAATTGAAATAGAGAGAAAACCATCATTGAAAGAAATGGAGTTAGTTAGACCAAAACATTCATCACCAATTTGGCGTGAAATTCAAGGTGAAGTGCCAATAAGATATGCACATGAAGATGGTGATTTGGTTTCATTAGCAAGTAATGATGGTGGGTTTTATGATGAATTCGCAGATGGCAGAAAACCAAAATTCACTGACATCAAACAGATTCTAACTTCAGAAGATACAACATGTTTTCCATCAAAAGTATATTATGAATCATCAATGCACTTAATATTTGATGAATTTCTACATTACTTTAACATCCATTTAATTGATATTGTTAGAATGTGTAATCATAGACGACAACAATTCACATTTGAAGCAACACCAAGTAAGTTAAGAGAAAAAGTTAGGGAAACAACGGTACAGGAATGAAACCTTGTGATATGTGTGGTAAATATGGATGTGATTGTTACTCAATTATTGGAAGATGTACTAGATGTGGTGCATCACTTAATGTTGGTGATTTCGATAACGGTCAATGTATGACATGTGGAAGCCAAGATATTGTAGAAGCAATTATAGGTGAAAAATAATGTTAATTAGAAGAATGAGAAACCAAGTTTTAATTAGTTTTAATGTAGAAGATGAAGCAATAGGATTCTTCAAATTTTTAAAAAAAGGTGTTAAAGATGCTTCATTCATAGAATTGGTTAATCATGTTGGTGATGATGGAACATGTGATAAACATAGAATGGGATGGCTAGGTTCTGCATTTCCATTTGGATGCCCATCATGTAATATTGAATTGTATAGAACTATGGGATTTACAGTAATCAAAGAATCTGGAAGATGGAATGTGAAACCACAAGGTAAATGAAATGGCATTAGAAATCGATGAACAATTCTTACGTGAACCACTTTTAACAACACCTTATGATCCACCAAATTTCAAGAAAAAACCTTGGCGTGATTTGAACACACCAACCGCATTTGTTTTTGTTGGTGATAAACGAAGTGGAAAAGATGTTGCTATGGATAATGAATTAGAAATCACACTAAATGAACATTTCACAAATGTTTATCTTTTTGATGGTGGTGGACATGAAAAACTCTATACGGTAATCAACAAGAATTGTAAAGGAAAATGGGATATTATAGATTCTATTCTTCAAATTTTTGAAACAGAAGAATCAGTTGAATTATCAGTTGATTATTTAGAAAGAAAAATGGAATCAATCACACCAAAACAATTTGAAATAATTATTGGGTTAATGGTATCCGCTGGATTACTAAAAAGAAGTCAAGATGTTTTAGGAATTACTGAACTTGGATTAGATGAATTAGATGGAAATCTTCTACATTGTAATTGTCATAAGAAATATCCAGTAACTGTACTAAAACCACCTTATGTTAAACATTCTAAAGAAGCAGTAGATAGATTCAATGGATATTATTTCAAAGATGCGTTTGAATATGCAAAAGCATTCATGGATAAATTAGTTTTCCAATGGTTGCCAGCAACAACCGACTTTACAAAAATTAAAAAACCAAAAGAAATGATTCAGCATATCAAACCAATGTTGAGAGTAGTTGAAGTGACTATGCCACGTGGTTCTAGAGAAAATATTAATAAATTTTTAGAAGTATTTACAAAAGAATTAATCCATGCTAGAGAATATGGAAATCTTCTAGTTGCTTGTGATCCAGCGATGTATCCACCTGACCATGAAGGAAAATCTGATAAATATGCTGTGTTTGCCACTGTGATGGATAATATGAAACCAATTGCTGATAGACATTTCATACCATTAGTTCTTGACAAACCAAGAAACAAATGGACAAAAAGAGAAAAAGCATATCATAAAATTGCATTGTACGCTGGTGAAATTAGAAAACCAGTACCTAATCAATCAATGTCACCAGAACCAGAAGCAAGTGTTTCTAAACGTTCATTTTTTGGATTTATGCCAGAATCAAGACATGCCAAAACGTTTCCTAGAGTTAATGCACAATCTCTTGGTGATGTTCTAAAAGGTGTCAATAAACAGCACGATATTATCATTGTAAAAAGAAGTTCTGATAGAAATCTTGGTGAAGAATTGAAGTGGTTATCTGTAGAAATGGATAAAGCAATTGAAGAACAGTTAATCAAATGGAAGATTTGGAAGTTCAATAAAGAAGGAAAATTAGTAAAATCACCAATTTCACCATTAGTTAAGAGAAAATTAATCAACGATAAAGGGTTATGTAAAATATCAGAATTACCCGATAATCGTGCAATTGTTGTAAATGGAAACAATCAATGGCGTATGACAAAATACAATCCAGCATCATGGCATCACAAATCAGATAGAGATGAATTCGCAAATGATACTGGTGTAAAGTTTGAATTTGATGAAAAGATTTTGGGTAGGTTAACAGAAACTACCAAAAAAGGAATTACAAAATCAGAAAAAACTACCAAAACACAGAAGGTTCACAATCAAGAAATGTATGAAAAAGCAATTGAAGAATTAAAGAAAAATGAAATGAATACTGAAGTTTTATACAAAAAAATGCAAGAAATTTATTCTGATGATCCAATAAAAAAAGAGTTGTTAGATAAGAAAAAACCACATGCTTTCTATGTAGGATTAAAAAGATACAAAGATTCACAAAAAAACGAAAA
>NZ_JAILWM010000005.1 GCF_025698945.1 Nitrosopumilus sp. | reverse complement strand
GACGAGTCACTCACCCTCACTGATGAAATCAACACAATCAAGACAGCTTCTGTCTCCCTTGACGAGTCACTCACCTTCGTTGATCTTGTAGACACTACTCACGCAGCTTCTGTCTCACTAGACGAATCTCTATCCCTCACTGATGAAATCAACACAAGCAAGACATCTTCTGTCTCACTAGACGAGTCACTCACCCTCACTGATGAAATCAACACAAGCAAGACATCTTCTGTCTCACTAGACGAGTCACTCACCCTCACTGATGAAATCAACACAAGCAAGACAGCTTCTGTCTCCCTTGACGAGTCACTCACCTTCGTTGATCTTGTAGACACTACTCACGCAGCTTCTGTCTCACTAGACGAATCTCTATCCCTCACTGATGAAATCAACACAAGCAAGACAGCTTCTGTCTCACTAGACGAGTCACTCACCCTCACTGATAAAATCAACACAAGCAAGACAGCTTCTGTCTCACTAGACGAATCTCTATCCCTCATTGATGAAATCAACACAAGCAAGACAGCTTCTATCTCCCTCACTGAATCTCTAGTCTTAAATGATAAAATTGATCTAGTTGGAACTTTGCAAATTATAATCTCTGAAAATAATTCATTAGTAGGTGGTGTATCTTTTGCAATTACTCCAAACCCAATAACAGGAATTGGAATTTTAAGTATAACTGACAATGATGGAAATGACGCTAGTGCAACTAATGGCGATATAAGAATTCTATCTGTTCCAGTAAATGATTACGATATTCAAATCACTTCGGTTCCTGCAGGATACATAGAAGATACAGATGAAGTAACTGTTTCAGTATGCTGTGATGATGTAAATCCTTTGATAGAATTTGAGTTATTTAGTACTGCAACTGATCTATCATTACTTCCACCATCACCAGCTAAAACTACACCAAATCTTAACTCCACTCAGATTTCAGTACTGCAAGGATTAACAGCAAGTATTGTAGAGGATACAACAACGACGACCATCACTAAATCAAATCAAGCTCTAAAAATAATCAGAGTTGGTGTAAATAATACTTCTGGAATACAAAGTGCTATCATACAACAATCAAATATAAAATATGATAATTCCTATGTAGTTGGAGTAGATGGTTCTATTGTACAAAATACAATAAAACTTCCAAAATACACTCTATCTGCTAATAAATCATTAACAGCAGTTATTCCTCTAGCTGTATCTAGTGAATCATCTCATCAAGTAATTTCTACCCCACCAATTACTAAGATTATTCCTGGAAAACAAATCATTCTTCCGGTAGAGCCAACACTCATTCCAAGCTTTGGAGGTTTATCAAAACTTGATATCACAACAAATCCAAGTTCATCCTCAGTTGGAACCTTTACAAGAGATTGGATTGTAATTGAACTTGATGATGGCCATATTAACTCACCAACATTGGCTGATAGTGGAATTACAAATGAGCTAGAGTTAGAGATTGATGTTAAATCTAGATTTGAAGAAGAAGGTGTTGGATTTGACTATGGTGATCCTTCTAACTTTAAATCAAAACCAAAAATGACTGTCTTAATACCAAAACCAGTTTCTGGCGACATACTTACACTTCCTAATGGATGTGCTGATGTTGAAGTTCATACCCTTGTTGGAGGAGTGTGGACAGGTGGAATTGACGCTATTCTCTCAAACACTCCATCAACTATTAATGCTAATTATTGTGATGTAGAGATTGAATCGGATCACTATTCAAAGAAATCTTTCTCTTCTAAAAAGAGCTCAGGCGGTGGAGACGGCCCAGGTGGAGGCAGCCCAGGTGGAGGCAGCCCAGGTGGAGGCAGCCCAGGTGGTGGAGGCGGCCGTTCTGGTGCAGGATCTAGTTCTGCTGGATTCGGAGGAGTTCTGGGAACATCCTTGGCAATTAATGAAGTCTCATATGACAAATGTAATGAAAATATAGCTAGAATTCTTGTTTCAAGTGATGCTGATGAAGCTCCATCTGTTGTACTTCATACCACCAAAACAGGAACAGTATATGCAAAACTAGCTGACAACCAACCATTTGAAGAAATTAACAAACTCTCAAAAGTTGACAAGTATGTCTATGAGGCCCCAATTGCATCTGATGAAACATTCATGATGGTAATAGTATCTGAAACTAAAGGTGAGCTAATAAACAAAGTCCAATCACCAATATATCTTACTGAATGTGTTGGTTCTACAACTATTGTAGAATTACCTGAAGAGGAATCTGACATATCTATTGATGTTCCAAGAATCTTTGATGTGAAGTTCAGGATTAACAATGATACACAACATTTGGCATCAACTCAATCTGTCTTCTATCTAGACAATGATGATCTTTCAGTATCTGCAATCATTGATAGTAAATCTGCACTAAAACGTGTTGAGCTAAGAACTGCCCCAATGGGCCAATCAACAGAACAGTATGCTGCTATGAGAATGAATATCGAATCACTTTATGTATCTGAGACTTCTTATCTTGTAAGTGCAACATTACCATCCTATTTCTTAGTAGAGCCTGGCATACAATATTGGATTCATGTATTAGATGATGATCTAAACACTGTTGATTCCAAACCATATCAAATTGGAGTAAAGCCAACCAAATCATCAAATGTTTCAGTTGAAATGGATGTTGAATCAATCAAACCAAGTGGAACATCGACTAGACCTGAAATCTATGTCTTTACCAATGATTCACCTGCATACGGAACTGTGTCCCTAATTGCCAATGGAGAAGTTGTGGAACAAAAGTCACAACTATTTGAGATTGGACAAACCAAAGTTACCTTTGATTGGAATGTTCCATCTTCTACATCTTTTGCAAGTAATAAGTTACAAGGAAAAGTTGATCTGTATGATAAATCAATAGTTACACAATCTGCAACTATTCATAGCTATCCAAGAACTGTATCTCTATTTGCATCTGAGTTGCCATCTTTAGAATCAATAGAAATTGATGGCAAAGTTGTAGCAGAGCCTGCACTTATCTATTCATCTAACTCAGATGCAAATCTCCAATTCAGAGTTACTGATCCTCAAGGTCAGTGTGTAATTGGAGGAACTGATGACTGTACAATTAATGAAAGTACAAAGAACAATCGTGGAGGATTAACCAGTATAATATATGGTGATCAAGTACTCAGAATTAGATATAGTGGCGCAGATAACGCTTTGGAGAGATTTGCAATTACATCAATTGATCCAATAGTTGATCAGTGGACTATATCTCTAGAAACTCAAGATGGAGCATTACAAGAAGCACATGCAACACCCGAACCAATTATCAAGATTAAATACAGATATCACTCTGAAACAATAACTGTGTTTTCAAATTAATCTGTGATTTTATGGATATGCAATTGATTCTAAAATTACAGAATCAAGATCTGAGATGTTAATTCTTTTTTGTTCCATACTGTCCCTCATTCTGATAGTTACAGTTTGATCCTCTAATGTTTGATGATCTACTGTAATTGCAAAAGGTGATCCAATCTCATCTAATCTTCTATATCTTCTTCCAATTGCACCTGAATGATCCAAAAATGCATCACATTTTCTTTTTATTTGAAGAAATATCTCATCTGTTTTCTCTTTTAACCCATCTTTTTTAACCAAAGATAAAATCCCAACATGAACTGGTGACAAATATGGCTTTAGAGATAATACAACTCTTTCATGCTCCTTATCATCTCTCAAACTATGCTCCAAAATTGTGTATAGACTCCTATCAATTCCCATTGAAATCTCAAAAACATGTGGTAATACTTTTTCATCATTATCCATGACCTCAAATTTCTCATTACTTTTTTTGGCATGGCTGGATAAATCATAATCAGATCTGTAATTACACGCAACAAGTTCTAACCACCCAATTGTAGTTTCTACTTCAAAATCAAAAGCAACTTCTGCATAAAACGCCTTTTCTTTCTCACCCAGCTTTCTAAATCTGCTTTTTAAAATATCAATTCCAGTTTTTTCATAAAATTCAGTTAAAATTCCAAGATAGTATGCAACAAACTTGTTTGGAATAATTCCAGACTCTACTGCTTCTTTACAAGTCATTGATACTGGTTCTGCATCTGTTTGAACTCTAATTGTAGTATCTTGAATTTCAGAAAATCTATCTACATCATGTAATTTTGCAGGATTGCAAAAGACTTCAATTTCTGCCTGATAAAATTCCCTTAGTCGCAATAAACTCTGTCTTGGTGCTATCTCATTTCTGAAACTTTTTCCAACCTGTGCAATTCCTAAGGGTAATTTCCCTCTCATGGTTTTGAATAGTCTTGGAAAATCTACAAATATTGATTGACATGTCTCAGGTCTAAGATACGCTTCTTCTTCTTCAGGACCTATTCCAACTTTAAACATCATATTGAAATTCTTTGTTTTCTCAAAATCTCCCTTACACTTTGGACACTTTATGTTGTTTTGTAAAATAGCATTATCAAATTCTTCTAAATCTGCACTCTCAGGAATCTCTATTTTTGTAATATCTGCAATTGTTCTATCTGCTCTAAATGTTGATTTACATTTCATACATTTGATAATAGGATCAGCAAAATTTCCCAAGTGTCCTGATGCCTCAAAAACTGATCTTGACATTATTTGTGAGCCATCAATTTCTAGCATTCCATCTCTTCGGATTAATTCACGCCTCCACAATTCAAGGAATTTATTTTTCAGACTTACTCCAGAAGGACCATACTCCCAAAATCCAGCCTGTGCATCCGCATACACTTCACAGCTTGGAAAGTAAAATCCACGTTCAAGTGCTAATTTCATTACTGCTTCATAGTCCATACCATAATTTCCTAATCATAGAATAAATTTCTACGCAAACTCCTTTGCTTTTTTGATATTTTCAAAATCATCTCGTTCATCATCAATCGGTGTCTCTAGAATTATAGGAATTTTTTTCTTGTTTGCAAATTTAACTACAGAAGATATGCCTTGCTCACCAATACCACCCAAGCCCAAATGATAATGTCTATCAAGATTACACCCAATATCCCCTTTTGCATCATTAAGATGCAAAATCTTCAAATTTTTAATTCCTACATATTTATCAAATTCATCAAAAGTTTCTTTTACTTTATTTGCAGTTCTTAAATCATATCCTGATACAAATGCATGACAAGTATCAAAACAAACACCAAATTTTTTTGAAGGCTTTAATTGATTAAAAATTTCTCCTAGCTGTTTAAAATCAGAACCTACAGAATTTTTTTGTCCTGCAGTATTTTCTAATAAAATCATCACATCATTTTTAGTCTCTCCTGCTTTTGTTAATCCTTTTACAAGTCTCTTAATTCCTTCTTCTTCTCCAATTCCTAAATGACTACCAAGATGTGTAACAAGATATGGAATTCCTAATAATGCACATCTTTCAACTTCATCAATTAATGTTTTAACAGATTTTTCAAATCCATCTTCTTTTGGAGATGCAAGATTTGGTAAATATGGCATATGTGCACATGTTGCAAATCTATCAATTTTACTTGCCTTTAGTTTTGATTTAAAATTAGAAATATCATCTTTTGTGAGTTCTTTTACATGCCACCCTCTAGGATTTCTTGTAAAGATCTGAAATGCAGAACATTCTCGCTCAATAGCGTTATCTACTGCCTTGTCAATTGATCCTGAAATTGATACATGACAGCCGATCTGCATATTTCTCAAGATTCAGTAAACATAATTTAAACCACCATCAAAAACCAGATTTTTATGTAAATTATGTAAATTACTTTCATGCTTGAACTTGGAGAAGATGAAAAAGCAAAATATCCATTCCTAGCTGATGCAGGCAAATATCTAAAAGAACAAGGGTTTACACTAGAACAATTTGGAACTGATCCAGATCTTATCCCTATTATAGAAAAAGCCTATACTCGAATTCATGCAGCATGTGAAATGAATAAAGATTATGAATCAGAAATTATTCAAAATCAGGTTTCTAATACAGGTTCACTCCCTAGAGAAGTTTTTTCATTTTTATTATCAATTGTTCTGCTAAAATTAGCAGGAATTCCAACTTTGGCAAAGCGTTTTGCTCTGAGTGAATCTATGCGTGCAGAAGGTTTTCTTACTAAAGATTTAAAAAATATTTCCAGCGAGAATGAATTACCAATTAAAATTATTGAAGAACTTTTTTCAATTAGAATAAAAAAGCAAGATGATTTTTTCATTATTCCCGTCATAGACTATATCAGACATTCCATTCATTTTCATGAAAGAGAATGGAAGTTAGTTAATAGACATGTAGAAAATGGATTTGTTTATCTTAAAGCTGATAAGATGGTTAGACTCTTTAGGAAAGAATTGGGAACATACATTAACTCAAAAATTTTATCTGGAAAAAAACCTTCAATGATTCCTGGTTTTGAAGATTCAGTGGAAAAACTAGTTAAATATTCAAAAAAATTCCAATCAAATTTTGTTACGACTGGAGAATATCCTCCTTGCATTAAACACGCAATTGAAGTACTTGAAAAAGGTGAAAATCTACCTCACTCAGGACGTTTTATGCTTGCAACTTTTCTTCTCTCAAAAGGTCAAACTGTTGAGGAGATTGCACCTCTATTCAAAAATGCTCCTGATTATAATCAACGAGTTACACTCTACCAACTAAATCATTTAGCAGGAACGTCAGGAAGTGGAACTCAATATTCTTGCCCTTCATGTGAGAAACTAAATACACAATCCCTATGTTTTGCAACATCTGAATGTGATAACATCATTAATCCTTTACAATTCGGAAAAAAGAGAAAATAATGCAAGCAGCTGAAATTAACTTCTTAGAAGATTCATTTAAAAAATATTATTTTGATCATTTTGATCTTATTAGAGTTCCTGAACGAACATCTGAAAGAGAATTTGGATATCAGAAATTTAATTCAGGAATGATTCGTCATATACAGATCAAAGATGACAAGGAATTGCATCTACTACTTATGCAAAATACTCCATCTGATGTTTATTGTTCAAATGCATACTATTCATTTCCAAATTTACCGATGAATGAAAAAGATTGGAAAGAGGCAGATCTAATTTTTGATATTGATGCAAAAGATCTTAATTTATCATGTAGAGAAAATCACACAGTTTCAATTTGTAATGAATGTTACGAGGTTTCAAAAAACTCTATAAAATGTTCTAAATGTAATTCTATTAAACTTGAAAAAAAATCTTTACCCTGCAAAAACTGTATTGATGCATCAAAAATTGAAGTTTCTAAACTATCTGAAGTTTTAATTGATGATCTTGCTGTGACTCAAGATAATATTCAAGTGTATTTCTCAGGCAATGAAGGATTTCATGTTTATGTGTACAATTCACAATTTCAAAAAATTGGTTCTAGAGAAAGATCAGAATTGGCAGATTATATTTCCCTACGTGGAGCTATACCTGAAACATTTGGAATGAGAAAATTTAAACAAGATCGTTTGGCTTTTCCAGATTTTAGCGACAAAGGATGGAAAGGAAGATTTGCAAAGCATGTTTATGGTACAAAATCTAAACGCTCAAAAATAATTACAGAATTGATTGCAAATGGTTACTCATCATTTCAAAAAACTTTGGATGATGTTTCTGAAAACATTGGAGTAAAAATTGATCCAAATGTAACCATGGACATTCATAGAATATTTAGATTGCCTGGATCCATTAACAGCAAAAGTGGGCTGACAAAAATTTTTTGTAACGATTTATCAAAGTTTGATCCTTATGTTGAAGCATCTTTTCTAAGTGATGATTCTATTGAGATCGTTGCTAATTGCCCAATTGAATTTAAATTAAAAAACAAAAAATTCGGTCCATACAACAATGAAACAGTATCAGTTCCCACATTTGCTGCAGTCTATATGATTTGCAAAAAACTAGCGACAATTGCTTAATTTTGCTGGTAAGACATTAATTTACCGAATCTTAACAAAGTTTGATTTTGTATAGCGCCTCTACTGATAAGCAAGCTCCACCTCCAGATACTGGAAAATTCATACGATTAGGCATAGTTGCTATAATTGGAATAGTGATCTTTGCTCTGGTAGGAAATCAGGCAGTAATTCTATCAATGAATTTTACTGAATTTGGCGATCAATTCTCAAAACCACTCTACTACACATTGATTTCAACATTAATCTTATCAGCTATTGCTCTAGTGAGAGTAAATATCGCTGGCAGATCATCTATTTTCTGGTACGCAATTAGTACTGCAATTGGATTTTTAGGAAGTGGGGGACAACAATCAATTTCAAATAATATCAAAAATTTCAGTGATTACAAACTATCTACACCTCAGTTTGTAATTTGGCAAATAACCAAAATTCTGCTCTTTGGAGCCTTCTTTGCAAACATCATGTTTGGTTTTGCTGCAATGTCATTTATTGATGGAAATTATTTAGGATTAGAGAATCTACCAAAATTATTTGCTCTTCCGTTTGTAACTCCAGATACTAACCCAAATTATGCATATGAAAATGTCGTACCAATGATCCCAGCTTTGGTCATCTTAATTCCACCCTTACTTGCTGCAATAGGAATGCGTTTGGTTTTGTATGTTGGAATTCATAGAATAATTGGAGTAATTACCTCATTTCTTCATGATTCGAATAATGGAAAACCAAGATACCTAAATTATGTTTCAACAATTGAAGGAATAATTGGAATAGGAGTAATTTGGGCAGGATTCAATCTATTCTTTACTGATCAAATTGATTATAACACACGTTACATTATTGGTGGTACACTAGTTATAGGATTTGCATTAATTGCATTCTCAGTTGTTGATAGAATTAGAGCAAGAGTTCTAACTCACATGTTTAAGCGAGATGTTTACATCAGAATTTTATCAATTATTGCAATTGCAATTATAGTAGCCGGTGTAGTTTCAGTAAACAATAGTATTGCAGATGCAAAAAAGATTGAATACTTGGGTCCATATACCGCCCAACAAATAGGTGTAAATCGATATCTAGGTGAACTTAACAATATTCAAGAGAACACACATAATGTTAAACTCACATCAGTGTCCCCAAATAATATCAAAAATTATGTTAACCAGAATAGTGATGTTCTTGATGTAATTAGGGTCTGGGACTGGGAAGCAGCTTTTGCAAAACTAAAGCCAGAGATTGGACTTATACCATATGTTGATTTTGAAGACAATGATATTCTTCGCTTTAATAACACTCTTTATTGGACTGCATCCATGAAGCCTATTCTTCCAACCTCAGTTAGCCTTGAAAATAGATGGTATAATGAACATCTTGTATACACCCATGTTCCAAATGGATTTTTAACATTAGAGGCAACAGATGGTCAGATCGTTGATAGTGGTGAATTCTTTAAGCAAAGAGAAATTTACTATGGTGAAGGAGGATTATTTGAGCAAACTTGGTCTGGATATCCTAATTCAAGAGGTTCAACTAGTGCCGAACTTGGTGGTGCATCATATTCTGGATTAGGTGGTTTGGATGTCTCGCCACCTCTAAGTTGGATCTTTGAGCCAAACTTTTTGCTTTCATTTCCAGCTGAATCAGTCCACATTATGAGATACAAAGATGTACACGATAGAATGGAGACTCTATACCCTTACTTCCTTTATGATTTATTTGGCAAAGAATTAGACTCACTTCCTGTAACTGATGGTCAAAATTCCTATTGGCTTATCCCTCTAATCATTGGATTTGATACCCGTGACGTTCCTTGGTCAGTAGGCAATCCATATCTGCGCTTGGTTGGATATGCACTGGTTGATACTTACAATGGTGATATTCAACTACTCAAGACTGGTGATGACTTCTTTTCAGATATGTTTGCCAGTCAATATTCTGATCAATTCAAACCAATGCCTGCATGGCTTGAAGAACAAATCAGATATCCTGTAGAATTGTTTAATTGGAAAACAGAGATGTATAATATCTACCACGTAACTAATGTAGAGACATTCATTCAAGCAAATCAATTCTATGAAATCCCTCGTGGTCTTGACACATATTATGTTGAAGCCAAACCACCTGGCTTTGAGCAGACAGAATTTGTTGGATTATTATCACTTGAACTAAGAGGCTCTCAAGGAAGAAATCTTGCAGGATACATGGTTGTTGAAAATGATCTTTCTAATCTTGGTGATTTACAATTCTTTGAAGTTCCATTAAACTCTACAACTAAATTGATAGGTCCAACTGCAGTAAGAGAAGCACTTGATAGAGATCCAGAGTTTGCTCAACTAAAGACACTATTGAGAAATCCAAGAATTGGTGATAATATTTTGTATCGTGTAGGTGATCATGATATTTACTTTATTCCAGTTTATACTGCAGGTGCTGGTGGTGTAGTTGCTCAATTAGGAACAATTGCTGCAGTTGGTGCTGCTTTTAATGGTGAATATTTTGTTGGGTTAGGTGACACTCAAGAAAAAGCATTTGAGGCATAT
This sequence comes from Nitrosopumilus sp., assembly GCF_025698945.1. Taxonomy (NCBI): domain Archaea; kingdom Thermoproteati; phylum Nitrososphaerota; class Nitrososphaeria; order Nitrosopumilales; family Nitrosopumilaceae; genus Nitrosopumilus; species Candidatus Nitrosopumilus sp. The sequence continues at coordinate 116,783 of NZ_JAILWM010000005.1, read as the reverse complement.
TTGAAGAAAGTCTCTGGTGTTGCTCCAACTGCAACTACTGCAGATGATAATTATGTAGAATTAGTTAAAAGTGATAGAATTGATATTGTCAAATCTATATTTGCAGAAAATGAAATTACGATATCAGAGCCAACATCGATACAAATCCCACTTTCATTTAATGAAGGAGAAATAATTTTCTTTACTGAAAGTGATCGTGAAGATATTGAAGGATTCCTTTCAAAATTCATTGATGACTTTGTAAAACCACGTAGTGACAGAGTATTCATGTGGCAAGAAGATAACAATCTCAATATCGGAACAATATTTGTTAAAAATGCTATACCTGAGATGCATTATATCTCAATTGAGGTAGGCAATTAATTGCTTCTAGTATTAGATAACGGATCTCTTTACACAAAAAATTTAATTTCATTTCTTGAAGAGAAAAATTTTAAATTTGAAAAACATACTCCCGATCTTTTTGATCTAAATTCCATTGATAGTTTTAATTCTATTATTTTATCTGGACGTCGTATAAATGAAAAAAAAACTAATAAAGTCAATTCAAAAATCATTAATTATTCTGTAAAAAATAACATAAAACTACTTGGAATATGCTACGGAGCAGAGATAATGGCTCTAACTCTTGGCGGAACTATAAGAAAAATACCAACTTTGCAAAAAGGAAATGAAACTATTCAAATTATCAAGGATAATCCAATTTCAAATAACTCTATTAAGGTCTATGAAAGTCATAGTTTTGAAATATCTAAATTACCTAAGGAGTTGATAGTGTTAGGACAATCCCATAATTGCAAATATGAGATAATTCAATATTCCGGAAAACCAATTTTTGGAACACAGTTTCATCCTGAGATGAGTCAAGATGGTTGTGATTTAATTGAAAAATTTTGTTTACTCTGATTGATTTTAATAACTCTAAAATTTTCTTCATTATATGGAGCCTGAAAATCATGAATTACTCTTACCACTTGTTGATGAAGAAAACATTTGTCTCCCATTACCAATTAATGTAGTTTCAAAATATTGGAATGTACAATTACCTATGGTTGAAGCACAAGAAATTGCCAAAAACTACTCTGGATATTCTGGTAGTATTCTAATTGAAGGAATAGAACTTGCAGAAAGACATGGCCTCACCTGTAAAATTATTCATTCCTCATTATCAGAACTAAAAAAAATTATTGATGTTGGTATACCTCCAATTGTTATTCTTCCAGGAATTCCAGAAATCACCCAACATGCATCTGTAATTACTGGATACGATATTGAAGAAAAATCAATACTTCATTATATTCAAAAAGGAAATAAAGAAGGTGAACAACAAGAGGGAGCAATACCTGAAGAAATTTTTGATAAACAATGGGCAGAAGAAGGACGACTATTAATTATATTGACCACTTCTGATATTTTATCTTCAATCAATCTTGAAAGTAATGATAATGAATCAAATAGATTGTGTCTGATTTCTGAGAGATACCAAATTCAAAATAATTTTGCAAAGGCAGGAGAATTATTAAAAAAAGCAATAGAACTTAATCCAAACAACTCTACTGCATTACATCTTTATGGTTCCTTACTAAATTCACAAAAATCATCAGAGTGTACCCAGTTTTATGAAAAATGCTTGAAATCAAATCCTAATTCATATCTTAGTTATAATGGATTGGGTAATTTTTATCTAAAATCAAATAAATTCGAAAAGGCTGAGGAAAATTATACAAAAGCTATTGAAATTAATCCAAACAGATCTGCCAAGATTTACAAAAATCGTGCATACATACGAGAAAAACAAAATAATATTTCAGGAGCCAAAGAGGATCTAAAAAATTATTTAAAATATTATCCACGAGCACCAGATAGAGGAATAATAGAACAAGCAATCAGAGAATTATAATGCGGAGTGCGGGATTTGAACCCGCGACCTTCAGCTTGGGAAGCTGACATCTTACCGAGCTAGACTAACTCCGCTAGAAAATCTTGTTTGATTATGATTAAATATCTTAATTGAGAATATTATACATGGATGCAAGATGCCCAGAGTGTGAAAAAGTTGCGATTTTAGATGATGATATTACAAATGTAAAGTGTCCACATTGCAATTTTGAAGCAGATTATGATACTTATCTTGAGATTATGAAAGATCAGGCAGTTAACATGGCAACTGATTACATACCAGATCGACCGGGAATTTAACTACCAAAAATTTCCTTTATCAGAACAATCCAAGTGAGCCCCACAATTAGGACAAAACATATGACATGCTTGCATATCTACCATTTTCTTATCACATCTTGGACATCTGATTTCTTCTGTCATGCCTATCTTTGATAATCTTGATTTAAAAATAATGTCCAAACGTTAATTAGTCGTTCATAATTTTTTTGGAATACTTGGCAAACTTCAAGCTAACAATTTCAGATATCACAGGAAAATCCATTTCTAAGGAACTCAAAGATAGCGACGCTAATCCATTACTGGGATTAGAATTAGGAAAAGAAACTGATGCATCAATTGTTGGATTGAATGGAAAATTAAAACTTACTGGAGGAAGTGACAAATCTGGCGTTCCTATGAGAAATGATATTCATGGTTCTGCAAGAAAATATGTTTTACTTTCAAAAGGAGTTGGTCTTCAAGATGCAGAAATTGGACAAAGAGTTAGAAAATTAATGCGAGGAAACACTGTATCTGAAGAAATCTATCAAATAAATTGTAAATTTGATGGTGAATTACCAGTTGAAGCTCCTGTAGATGAAACTTCTGAAGCTACAGAAGAAAAAACTGAAGATAAAAAAGAATAACTTAACATATACCGATTCTTCATTTTGATTCATGCATTGGAGAGATACACTTCCTGAATGGTATATTAAAAAATATGGATATCAGCCTTGTGTAAATATTGGAACTGCTGGTCATGTAGATCATGGAAAAACTACTTTAATTCAAGCATTAACAGGCTCATGGACTAGTGTTCATAGTCAAGAATTAAAACGTGGTATCACTATTCGTGTAGGTTATTCTGATGCAGCATTTTACAAATGTAAAAAATGTGAAGAACCTTTAGGATATTCTACTACACCAAGGTGTAATAATTGTGGTAAAGAAAGTGAATTATCAAGGGTAGTTAGTTTTGTTGATAGTCCAGGCCACGAAAGTTTAATGGCAAATATGCTCTCAGGTTCTGCATTAATGGATGGTGCTATGTTACTGGTTGCCGCAAATGAAAAAGTTCCAAAACCCCAAACCAAAGAACATCTTTTAGCTCTTCAAACATTAGGTATTCAACAAATCGTTGTGGTCCAAAATAAAGTTGATTTATTATCTTACAAAGAAGCACTTGACAATTTTCAGGAAATATCAAAATTTGTTAAAGGAACTTTTGCAGCTAAAGCACCTGTAATACCAATCTCAGCTCAATCAAAATTAAACATTGATGCACTAATCGGCGCTATAGAAAACACCATTAAAACACCTGAAAGAGATGAAAAAAAAGATACTGTTATGCATGTTCTAAGATCATTTGATGTAAACAAACCAGGAACTAAATTAAAAAATATCAAAGGAGGAGTTATTGGTGGAAGTCTTACTCAGGGAATTTTTAATGTAGGAGATGAAATAGAAATTAAACCTGGAATTTTAAATGAGAAAAAAAAATCATATGAACCATTACTTACAGAAATTACATCATTAGGTACAGCTGCTGGGATTGTTGAATCCGTAAAACCAGGTGGTTTGGTAGCCATTGGAACAAAATTAGATCCATCCATGACTAGAAGTGATTCCTTTATTGGTTCAGTTATTGGAAAACCTGGTACACTTCCTGAAAACTCTACATTGCTAAAACTAGAAGTAAATCTTTTTGATTCTGCTGTAGGTACTACTGAAGATATTAAGGTACAACCAATCCAAGCAGGAGAATTGCTCAGATTAAATATCGGAACTGCTCCTGTGCTAGGAAAGGTTACTAAAATTAAATCAAATAATATTGAAATTGAATTAAGACGACCTGCATGCATTTTTGATGGTGGAAATGTAGCAATAAGTAGAAGAATATCAGAACGATGGCGATTAATTGGTGCAGGAATAGTTGGTTGAAGTTATCTGTGATACAAATTTTCTAATTCATATTGCTAATAAAAGAATAAAAAATATAGATAATTTAGGTACAGAAATTGGCCAAATTACTTTTGTAGTTCCTCAAGTAGTAAAAAATGAATTATTAAAATTATTAAAAAATCCAGAAAAGAAAAATAGCATATCGATAACTTTAGATTTCATAAAAAAATTCAAAATAATCCCTATTAATGGATCATTTGCCGATAAAAAATTACTTAATTATGCTTCAAAGAATAATGTAATTATTGCAACAATGGACAAGGAACTTAAAAAAAATGTTAAAAAACTTGGCAGCTCTATCATTTCACTTTCAAATGATAAAATAGTTTTGGAATCTTAGAAAAATTTAACTTAATGTATTTTAAATAAAATCTATGGTGTCATTAACTCTAGAAAGTGATGCATTCCAAAATGGAGAAGTAATTCCAAAGAAGTTTGGTTATAAACATGGTAATCATAATCCTCCACTAAAAATCAAAGGAGTTCCAGATAATACGTTATCACTGGCATTAATTATGGATGATCCTGATGCTATGGGGGCTGTTGGAAAGGTTTGGGTTCATTGGGTATTATGGAATATTGAACCTAACTCCCTAGAAATTCAAGAAAATTCTACTCCAAAAAATAGTATTGAAGGTAAAACTGATTTTGGAGAAATTGGATATGGTGGTCCTGCTCCGCCAGATAAAGAACATACTTACATCTTCAAACTATATGCATTAGATACAAAATTAGATCTAAAAGAAGGTTCTACCAAAAAAGAATTAGAAAATTCAATGAAAAATCATATTATTGCTGAAACTAAACTTGAAGGACGGTATTCACCACCCTAATAATTCTTAAATGTTATGAATATTTTCTCTAAAAATTTAATCTAAGTATATCTGTCTGCTAATCTGTATCTCATATATTTGTCATCAGGTGAAAATTTTGCTGGATGTGCAGAAATTGTATCTTGGTTACACTTTACACATTTTTCTTTTAATGTATAATGATTACAATTCAAACATTTTCTTAATTGAAATCTCATTTTAGTTCTCTCTGGTTTTCTTAGATTCTTCCCTAGTAAATTTGAATGATCCTTTCTTTTTTTCTATATTAGTTTGTATTTCAGCAATTATTGGTTTGAGAGCTTTTTCTGCAGCTTTGAAATTTTCAGATGTAATTGATAATCGATATTTTGGTGCACCAAGATAAGTTATATCAATAGTAGAATCTTTTTTTATTGCATCCAATAAAGTTTTTTTAATTATTTCTACACCATCTGATCCTTGATTTGTAATTTCCATTATTCCTCTTATTTCTACTGATGGCAGCTTAATCTTTGAGCAAATCTCTTCAATAACTGTTGCAGTTTTTTTTGCGAGTTTTAGATCTTTTACTGATTCAATTCCATTTCTTGCTATTTCAATAAATGCATCATATACTGAATCAAATTTAGAATAAATACTGTCTTCTAATTTTTCAATTTCAGTATCAGATAATTTTGCCTTTTCTTTTACATTTTGCAAAATTGTCTTACCTTTTTCAAATTTTTTAACTTCTTTTAGTTTTTGTTTTTTCTGATCATTTGATACTTGTTTAAGTGACAAGTCAATATCTCCACGCTGTGAATTTACCTTCTTTACAAGGAGAACTTTTTTCTCACCATCACGAATAAATCTATTAACTGATCTTATCCACCCTGGTGCAATCTCTGAAATATGTAAAAATCCCTGAATATCATCATACTCATCTAATGTAACATATGCCCCATGATCCATCACTTTGGTAATTGTAGCAAGTACAATTTCTCCCTGTTCAGGCATTTCTTGAATTTCTGTAGACATTTCTTCTAAAACCCCTATCTGTGTAATTTAATGTTGCTGACTAAAAATCAATTCCTCTTTTGGCTTTAATTCCTTTTTGAAACGGGTGTTTTATCTCCTTCATTTCTGTAACTAGATCAGCCATTTCAATAACCTCTTCTTTAGCATAGTTTCCAGTAAGTACTAAATCCAATTCTTTCGGTTTGGATTTTATTAAATTTAAAACATCATTGAGTGATACCAATCCTAAATTTACTGCATAATTAACCTCATCTAAAATTATTATATCGTAATTTTTTGACTGGATTTTTTCACTACTGATCTTTATTGCTTCATTTGCAATTTTTTCATGTTCTTCCTTTGTACTCCTGTCATCAATAATTCCAACAAATCCTTTTCCTATAGCTACCATTTCAAATTCTGGTTCTAGCCTCTTTGATGAATCCATTTCTCCATAATGCCATGATCCTTTAATGAATTGAATCATGCAAATTTTTTTTTGATAACCAGTAGCTCTCAAAGCTAATCCTAAAGCAGCAGTTGTTTTTCCTTTCCCTTTACCAGTATAAACAATAACTAACCCATCTTTTTCCATGTTCTTTAGTTTAATATTCTAACTAAAAACATTGAGGATTTCTAAAAACATATCACTTTAAATAAAAACTGGTTCTAGTCATGCAAATTGCAAATTCCTAGAATAGTAATAGCTGGAGCAACAAGTGGAGTAGGAAAAACTTCTATTACCTGCTCTATCATTTATGCTCTTCAAAAACAAGGATTTTCAATTCAACCTTTCAAAGTAGGTCCTGACTATATTGATCCTAGTTATCTTTCAAGTATTTCAAACCGTGAAGTATACAATCTAGATGCTTGGTTGATGGGAAGGACTAATCTTTTGAAAAGTTTTATCTCAAATTCTAAAAGCAATATATCAATTATTGAAGGAGTTATGGGTTATTATGATGGATTCTCTGGTCACTCAAACTTTGCTAGTACACATCATGTTGCTTCAATAACAAAATCTCCTGTTATCTTAGTTTTAGATGCAAGTAAAACAGCCCGCTCAATTGCAGCAACACTATTGGGATTTCTAAAATTTCATAATAATTCTCGAATTGTAGGTGTAATTCTTAATAAAATAGGAAGCAAAAAGCATGAATTTTTATGTAAAAATGCATTAGAAAAAATTAAAATTCCAATTATTGGGACAATTCCAAAAAATCCTCTTTTGAATTTAGAATCAAGACATCTAGGATTAATTTCTACATTGGATAAAAAAACTCTGAAAAACCAAATTGAAAAAATCTCAAAAATTATATCAAAAACTTTGGATATTCAACAAATAATTTCAATAGCAACTAATTCAATTATTCTTCCAAAAATATCTAAACCTGAACATAAAAAAGAAAAAATTACTATTGCTGTAGCACTAGATACTTCATTTAATTTCTACTATCAAGATAATTTAGAATCATTAAGAAGAGAAGGTGCAACTATAAAATTTTTCAGCCCAATTAAAGACAAAAAAATCCCAAAATGTGATGGAATTTACATAGGTGGGGGATTTCCTGAAGTATTAGGTTCATCACTTGCAAAAAATCAGTCAATGAAAAAAATAATAAAAAATTTAGCTGAAGATAATATCCCTATCTATGCTGAATGCGGTGGATTAATGTATCTCACAAAATCTATAGAAATTGATAATAAAAAATACCAAATGATTGGTTTGTTTGATGCAAAAACAAGAATGACTAAAAAAATGACACTAAATTACACAAAGGGTAAGATAATTAAAAAAACTCCCATTTCATATAAACCACATTCCATTCAAGGACATGAATTTCACTATTCTAAATTAGAAGATGTTTCTAATGATTCAAAATTTGTATATGATTTAGAAATTGGTGATGGGATCAAAAATCATAAAGATGGAATGATGCAAAATAACACTCTTGCATCATATGGCCATCTCTATTTTGATAGTTCTAACTATGCAAAAATTTTTGTAAATAATTGTATAAAATACTCAAGAACCTAATTCTGCTCTGATTAATTTGAATAGTGCATTAATTATTGCAGAGGCAGCTGAACTTCCACCTTTTCTACCTAAATTAGTGATAAATGGTATTTCTTCTAGTTTTGATAATTCTTCCTTTGATTCTGCTGCACAAATGAATCCAACTGGTATTCCAATAATTAGAGCTGGTTTTACAATTCCTTCCTCTACCATCTGAATTACTTCCAAAAGTGCAGTTGGTGCATTTCCAATGGCTACAACTCCTCCATTAATATCTGATTTTGCTGCCCTCATTGATACTTGAGAGCGTGTTTTTCCCTCCTTTTTTGCCAATTCCATCATTTTTGGATCTGAAATATTGCAGATTATATTATTCCCAAAATCTTTTGGATTTTGTTTATTCAAACCCCCAATCACTCCATTTACATCAACTACAATACTGCATCCATTTCTTAATGCATTTATTCCACTTTGAATTGCATTTTTTTGAAAAATTACTCTGTTCTTATCTGCAAAATCAAAGTCAGCTGTTGAATGAATTATTCTTCTAACGATTGGCCATTCCATTTCATTATAACTGTGTTCACCTATTTCTTCCTCAATCATCTGCATACTTGCATCTTCAATTGATTGGCCTTTTTCAGTTTGCATCTTCTACCTCTTTTGCTCTCTCAATAATTAAATCAATAATTTTTTGATCTGTTCCTATGTGTTTTGTTATGTATGATTTTTTTATATTAGACTTATCTAATGCTGGAATTAAATCATTATTGATATCAGTTTTGACATGTGCTCCTTCATGAAGAAAATAAAAAACAATCACTAGAACTTTGGGTTCATCTTTTTCACATTTTTTTATTCCTTCAAAAATATCAGGCTGTTCAATTTCTAACCAACATCTGCTGACATTTCTATAAGAATTTTTTAAATCATTTACAATATAATTAAGTGATATCTGAGCATTAGGATCTTTGCTACCGTGACCAATAATCATTACATCCACTTCTTTCTTTGGAATGGTTATTTGATTCTCTTTTAGAGTTGTAGATATTCTATTTTCTACAATATCAATTAATGTTTTATGCATGCTCATTGGTTTTGTCACTAAAAATTTTACCTTGGTATCTTTTTGAAATTTCATTACATCTGTTACTGCATTTTTAACTTTTTTACCGGGATACAAAAAATATGGAACTATAGTTAAAGAATCAATATCCTCTTTAAGACATTTTGATACCCCGTCTTCAATATATGGCGGTTCTACCTCTAAGAAACAGAAATCTACAACTTCATAGTTGCCTTTAGCCATAATTCCTTTACAAATTATTTCTAATTCTTCTGATGCCTCTCTTTCCCTGCTCCCTCTATCGATTAATAATAATCCCCGCTTCAATTTACAATCCTCGCTATAGCTATTGTCAAATTTGGTGGAAATTTCTGCTTTTCTACAACAAGTTCTCCACCAGAAACTTTGATTGCTGCAGCTTCTGAAACACTTGCAGTTCCTTCAAAGGCTTTTACAGTTTCTGAAGGATTTGGGGCAGTAATTTCTGCAAGATCCTCTCTGTTGACATATTCCACGGGAACTTTTAGTTCTTTTCCAATGTCTATTAACCCTTGCACATCTTGTGGTTTTTTTATAGATACAAGCTTTGAAATTGATTTTTCACTTAATCTAAACTTCTTAAGACATAACTTGATCCCATTCATGATTTCTTCTTTTGTAGTATCCCAGTGAAGTCCAACACCAATTACTAAACTTGGGGGACGATAGATGACAGATTCTTTTGATAATACATCATCAATTAATTCATCAGAAATTATTAGATATGCTTTAGAATTTGATTTTTTTAATTGTTCAAAATCATCATAAATTGTTACATTTTTTGGTAAATTTTTGTACCAATTTTTATTCCCAGCTTGTTGAAATACACCAATAGGCTCTTCATTTACCATTTGTGCACTAATTCTAGTTACTGTAGAATCATCATCAATTTTCCACCCAAAATCTCTTCCAACAAGATCAACTGCTATTGTTTTGTTAACATCTGCCGCTGTAGTGATTACTGGTATTGCATCTAATTTTGTTGCAATTTCTTGTGTTAGCTCATTTGCACCTCCTATATGTCCAGATAAAACACTAATCACAAAATTTATTTTATCATCAATTACAATTACTGCAGGATCTGTTTTTTTATCTTTGAGATGTGGGGCAATCAATCTAATTACTGCGCCCAATGAAAAAAGACAGATTAATGCATTATTATTTTTGAAAAGTTCTATAATTTTATCTGATGTAGGCTCAGAATACCAAATAATATTATTATTTTTATCTGAAAATTTTTCTGGAGCATAAATTCTCCAATTTGGAAATAATTCTTTCAAATTTAATCCAATATTTACCCCATTTTTAGTAATTGCTAAAACTGAAGTTTTTTCCATATTCAAAACCTTCAGACTTTAATAAAATACCTTACTCTTCAGATTTTCTAGCCAAAACATTTCCTTCAAAATCAAACAATATTACATCAATTGATACTTTTTCTTCAGAATGTTTTCTCATATGTTTATGAGTTTCATTACATATTAATTCAAAAAAACCATCTATCTTATTTTCTTGAATTATTTCAGATACATGTCTTGCAGTATTTGCCTTTTTGATATCTTCAATTACACTATCTTTGGCATTAGCTTTTTTTGCAAGTTCTGATAAAAATAACATATCTACTTTAGATCCCTTAACATGAGTTTGTTTTACACCTGCAGCCATCTTTGCAAGCTTTCCTATGAATCCAACAACAAATGCCTTTTTGATATTTTTTTTACTACACTGTTGAATAGTATATCCAGAAAAATCTCCCATCTGAACGAAACAATGCTCTGGTAAATCTACAATTTTCTTTGCAAAATCTTCACTTCTTCCTCCTGTTGTTAACACAACTGTGTCATTACCCATAGCAATTGCTACATCCAAATTCTGTCTAATTGATGCAGCATAAGATGCAGTAGAAAATGGTACTACAATTCCACTTGTTCCTAAAATTGAAATCCCGTCCTTAATTCCTAATCTTGGATTATCGGTTTTTGGTCCTAATTCTTTTCCTTTTGGAACAGAAATTAGAATTCTAATTCCATTTTTTTCAAGCATTTTTTCTCCAATTTCTCTTAAATTCTCAATAATCATTTTTTTAGGAACTGGATTAATTGCTGGCTTGTTTATCTCCAAACCCAAACCAGGTTTTGTAACAATCCCAACACCTTCACCACCATTAATTTCAATTGTGTTACTTTTTTCAGTAATTTCTAATTCAACAACGATCTCAGCACCATGTGTAACGTCAGGATCATCACCTCCATCTTTAATCACTACACATCTTGCAAAGTTTGTTCCAAACTCACAAAAGTTAATTGGAATTTGTATTGAATTTCTATTTGGTAACAAAATTTCTACATTTTGAATTTTTTTATGATTTATTATTGATAATAATCCTGCTTTGGCAGCAGCAGTAGCTGAACTTCCAGTTGTGAAACCTGTTCTTAACTTTGTCTTTTCTTCCACATTTGTCATATCAATTTTACTGTATTAACTCTTGTTTGTACCTGTTTCTTCAATACCAAATAGATTAAAATAAAAAAATTACCTGTAATTCTCATGGTTAAATTAAATCAAGTTGTCATTACTGGTGCAACTGGATTTATTGGAAAGAATCTAAGAAAATATTTGTCTAAAAACAATGTTAAATTGATTTCAATTTCGAGAAGGGATTTCAAACCATTAAAAAATGAAATAAAAATTATCTCAAAAAACTTTGATGAAAAAAACATAATTTCAAAAATTCAAAACTCAGATGCACTAATTCATTTAATAGGTATTGGAAAACAATCTGTAGAAATTGATTATAATTCTATTAATGTTGAACTAACAAAAAAAATTGTAAACTTGTGTGAAAATGCAAAAATTAAAAAAATTGTTTATCTAAGTGGTCTTGGTGTTTCCTCAAACACTTCTTTAGGTTATTTCATTTCTAAGTATAAAGCAGAGCGATCAATTATTAATTCAGGATTGAATTTCACAATTTTTCGCCCATCCTACATCATTGGAAAAGATGATTATCTTACAAAACTATTAAAAAAACAAATTAAAAATAATCAACTACAAATTCCAGGCCCAGGAAACTATTTGATTCAACCAATTTACATTGATGATGTAGTTAAAGTCATTTTTGAATCAATTATGAGAATAGAATTTCAAAATAAAATCCTAGATCTAGTTGGTCCTGAAACTGTTACTTTTGAACAATATGTAAAATTATTCTCTAAAAAAACAAAGACTTCCATACAAAAAATAAATTTAGAAGATTCATACTATAATGCTATTAATAAAATTAAATCTGATTATGGAGTAGATGATCTAAATATTCTGATAGGGAATTTTAAAGGAAATCACCAAAAACTAACAAAAATCTCTCAAATTAAATTTCAATCTGTACTGGAATTATTAGAGTCCGGCAGACTGTTTTAGTATTTCAGCTTTGTCTGTTTTCTCCCATGTAAATTCAGGTTCATTTCTTCCAAAATGTCCATATGAAGCAGTTTTTTTGTAAATTGGTCTTTTAAGATCTAACTGAGAAATAATTCCAGATGGTTTCATATCGAAATTTTTCCTTACCAATTCCTCAATCTGATTTTCTGGAATTTTATTTGTTCCAAATGTATTTACATAAAGAGAAACTGGTTCAGCTACTCCTATTGCATATGCAACTTGAACTTCACATCTCTCTGCTAGTCCAGCGGCAACAAGATTTTTGGCAATATATCTACACATGTAACATGCAGATCTGTCAACTTTGGAAGGATCTTTTCCAGAGAAAGCCCCTCCACCATGTCTTCCAAATCCACCATATGTATCAACAATTATTTTTCTACCAGTTAAACCAGCATCCCCATGAGGACCACCAATTACAAATTTTCCAGTTGGATTTATGTGGATTTTAATTTGATCATTCCAAAGATTTCCTAATACTGGTTTGATTACTTTATCAATTATTTTTCTTGAAATTTCCTCTTGAGATATTTCTGGTGCATGTTGTGTTGAGACCACAACTGTTTCAATTTTTGTTGGTTTATTATTTTCGTATCTTACTGATACTTGTGATTTACCATCAGGTCTAACCCAAGGTAAAATCTTCTCTCTTCGGACTTGTGATAATCTTTGAATAAGTTTATGAGCTAAAAGTATTGGCATAGGCATCAACTCTTCTGTTTCATTAGTAGCATAACCAAACATTAATCCTTGATCACCAGCTCCTTGCTCTTTTTCTTCTGTTGCTGTAACTCCTTGGCTAATATCCGGACTTTGTGAGTGCAGCTTTAAATTAATTTGACATGTATCCGCATCAAACATCAAGTCTTTGTTATCATATCCTATTTCTCTTATTGTTTTTCGAGCTAATTCCTCTTGTTCTTTTTTATCAAAATTAGCCTTTGATGTAACTTCTCCGGATATAACTACATAATCCGTAGTAACCATTGTTTCAATAGCAACTCTGGAATTGGGATCTTGTCTAAGATATTCATCTAAAAATGCATCAGAAATATTATCACAAACTTTGTCTGGATGACCTTCTGTTACTGATTCAGATGTGAATAGGAAATTATTTGTCATAGGAAAAACCTACTAGAGTTCATTTTCTAATTTAATGAACAACACGTTATTTCCTCTAACAATAACTCTGCCATAATTTGCAATTGTTTTACCGTCATGAAGCTCTTCAGCATCAGTCATAATCAAATTCATGTAAGAATCAACATTATCCATCTTCCCTTTGTACTCTACCTCATTTTTTAGTCTCACGGTAACTTTCTTTTTGGTACTTTTTTGAAGAGTAGTTAAAGGTCTTTTTGCACTGTTTGATTGAGACACTAATTATTCACTTGAATTGCAACTTTGTTCTCTAGAATAAAAGCCTTACCTCTTTTGTAAAAATTGAAATTCCTTAAATTTTTTCTTCTTTTTCAATTAATTATACAAATGATCTCTACTGGTTTACAAAAAATAGATGAATTCTTGTCAGGTGGAATTCCAGAAGGTTTGATAGTAGATATTTTTGGAGGAAATGGAACAGGAAAAACTCAACTTCTACTTCAATTATCAATAAATTCAATCAAAAATGGTGGCCATGTTCTATATTTTGATACAACTGGTGGATTTAGGCCAGAGAGAATTTTAGAAATCCAAAAACAATCAATGAGTGAAATAAATTTTCTAGAAAAAATTACTGTTTCAAGAATAAGAAATTCTTCTGAACAAATAAAATCTATTAAAAATTTTGAAACTAATGATTATTCTCTAATAGTAATTGATAATATTACTGATTTATTTTCATATGAATACAAAACTGATGAATCCACATTTAAAAAAAATTCCCTCTTCATGAGATATATGCAAGAATTATCAAAATTTGCAATAAGTAAAAAACTTCCTATAGTAATATCAAATATGATTAGAAATATTGAAGGAAAAGAAGTAGAAAACATGAAAAGTGCAATAGATCCCTTTACTCATATCAAAATTCATTTATTCAAAACTTCATCCAAATATTCTGGGAATATTTACTGGGCACTTGACAATGAATCTTTTTCTTACCAAATTCATGCTTTAGGGTTATCTGAAATTGGTTAAGATTTTTAATGAGTCATTCCAAAGTTTATGAATGGCAGAAATTTTTGATTCAATTCCAGTAATTACTGTGTTTTTATTTGCACTTGGTTTAGTCGGTGTAATTGCTTATGAAAGATTACGAACAAATTCAACAGACAAACCCAATTCTTGAATCTCTATTTAAAAAATTTGGATTTACTAATTTAACAGAAATTCAGAAAAAAGCTTCACCAATTATACTACAAAAAAAAGATTGTCTTGTTATTGCTCCTACTGGTTCTGGAAAAACCGAATGTTCTGTAATCCCAATCTTTTCACTTTTAAAAAATTCAAAAATAAAAGGAAAAATAAAAGCTCTTTACATTACTCCATTACGCGCTTTAAATCGAGATGTTTTTAGAAGAATCACACAATATGCTCATGAAAATGAATTAACTCTTGAAATAAGACATGGTGATACTTCTCAAAAAGATAGAAAAAAAATCAATGAAAATCCACCAGATATTCTTATTACAACACCTGAAACTTTAGTGATTCTTTTGACACAATTAAAAATGCTAAATGCATTATCTGAGTTAGAATGGTTGATAATTGATGAAGTACACGAATTACTTGCAAGTGAAAGAGGCTCACAACTTTCTTTAAGTGTTGAAAGACTGGAATTAAATTCTAAATTTCCTCTTACAAGAATAGGATTATCAGCAACAATTGGAAATTTTGAGGAAGCAGGAAAATTTGTTGTAGGTACCAAAAGAAAATGTGAAATCATTCAAGATACATCAGTAAGAAAATATGACGTAGAAGTAAAGTATGTTGATGGTTCAATTTCAGATGTTGCTGAGAAAATTATTGAGTATGTTATAGATCTCGATTTGAATTCCCCTATTTTGTTATTTACTAACACAAGGGGTGAAGCCGAATTTCTTGCTTCGATCTTAAAAGAAAAGTCTTCTATCCATATTGAATTGCATCATGGTTCATTATCAAAAGAAGTAAGAGAAGAAACAGAGCAAACACTGCGTGATGGAAATAAAGGAATTGTTGTATGTACATCATCTCTTGAATTAGGATTAGATATAGGTTCAGTTGAATTGGTTATCCATTATGGTTCCCCTAGACAAGTATCAAAATTAGTTCAAAGAATAGGTAGAAGCAGACATAATCGTGAAGCTTCTGCTAAAGGACTAATCATTACAAATAATTCAGATGATGAATTTGAAGCTCGTGCAATTCTTGATCGTATTAAAGAAGGCTCAATTGAAGAACAAAATATTCATCTAGGTTCATTGGATGTTTTAGCACATCATTTAGTAGGATTAACTATGCAAATTGGTGAACTTTCGGTCGATCAAACTTTTGAATTAGTTACTAAGGCATTCCCATTTCGAAATTTGAAGATTGAAGAATTGATTGATGTTTTGGATCTATTGGATTCAAACTATTTGATATTTTTTGACAGAACAAAAATGACTTTTTGGAAGAAAGGACGATCATTCAAATATTATTTTGAGAATCTTTCAACAATTCCTGATATTCTTAAATTCAAAGTATTTGACAGTGTTGGAAAAAAAATCATTGGTTCATTAGATCAAAGATTTGTGGGAGATTATGGTGATTCAGGAAATATCTTTGTTTTAAAAGGATCTCAATGGAGAATACTAAATGTTGATGAAAAATCATTTACAGTAAATGTTGAGCCATTTAGAGGTAGGGGAATAACCGTCCCTTATTGGGAAGGTGAAAGTATTCCCATTGATTATAAAACTGCAAGAAAGGTAGGTTATTTTCGGAGTGAGGTTAGAAATGGTAAACTTGAATTAACCAATAAAATTATCGAGAATTTAAAATTTCAAGATATTCCTGATGATAACCATATAATAGTTGAATCAAATAAATCCCAAGGGTCAATTTGTATTCATTCATGTTTTGGAACAAAAATTAATTCCACATTATCTACACTATTATCCTCAATGCTTTCTTCTGTATTAGGATCAGTAGTTGATTCAAGATCCGATGGTTATAGAATAGTTTTATCATCAAGATCAAGAATTTCAGAAAAACTTTTCTTCGAAATTCTTAAAGATGATTATGATCTTAATTCGATTATTTCTGCATCCCTAACCGGAACTCATAATGTGAATTGGAGAACATGGTGTGTTGCAAAAAAATTTGGTATTGTAGGACGAGGTGCAATTTATGAACGAAAGTCTGCCCGATTTTTATATGAAAGATATTCAAAAACTGCACTTGTAAATGAGGCACTTCGTGAACTATTTCATGATAAATATGATTTGAAAAATTCTGATAAAATATTAAAAAAAATTCGAAATAATGATATCTATGTTAAATGGATGGAAGTTGATAATTTTTCAAAATTAGCCGAACCAATTTTAGATCATACATCAAAATATTATTCATCACCAGCAAATCTAGATAAAGGAATTATAGATCTTGTAAAAGCAAGGCTTGAAAAAACAAAACATAGATTGATTTGTGCTAGATGTGGAAAATGGGAAAAAGTAGTTGAGACATCAGAAGTAAAAAATATCTTAGTATGCCCATATTGTAAAGGTAGACAAATTACTACAACATACTATTCTGATTATGATCTTCCTAAAATTATTCGAAAAAAACATGAAGGAAAAAAACTATCTGCTGATGAAAAACATAAGTTTGTTCGTGCCTGGAAAGTTAGTTCACTGGTGGAGAATTTTGGCAAAATTGCTATCACTGTAATGTCTGGATATGGTGTTGGTGCAGATACTGCTGCAAGAATATTACGTAATATGGTTGATGAAGAACATTTGTTCAAACAAATCTATGAGGCAGAGAGACAATATGTTGTAACTAGGGGGTTTTGGGATTCTTAATTTTTCTTAGTAATTTTTGAAAAAGGTGTCAAAAAAAGTTCAATTCTTCCTTCAAGACCAGCTTTTGAATTTAATCCAGTAATTGAAACAATCTCTCCTAATTCACATTTATCAACTAGTCTTGCTTGATTTCTCCATCCTTTAACCCAAATTTGGCCTGTGTCATCTTCTACAAACATCTCTGAGAGTAATATTGATTCGCCAGACTTTGTTTGAACTTCTCGTCTTTCTGGAACTTTTAAGACAATGGCTTCTATACAATAATTTCCATCAACTTTAACATCATTGATTTTCGTTCTAATTTGAGAAATAGTTGGTATTGATTCATCATTATCTAGTTTTCTTACAAAAGAATTATTATCTAATGTTATTGAATTTCCATAAACTTTTGATGGCATGCATTCTATAACATCACCTTCAACACAAATACTTGTAGAGTTTGAAAAATCCGTGATGTTGTATAAGTTTCTATTATTATCAACTGCTAGAATTAAATTTCTTCCATTTTCGCTTGGTGATAATGAAAGCACTCTTGCTATTACTGGTTCAGCTTCTTTTCCACCTTCAATTTCTATAATAGTTGCATCATTTCCATGAATTTCCAATCCTTGATTTCCAGATTTTACTCTGACTCCAAGTAATCTTACTTTGGCTGATTGCGATATCATATTTGGAATTTCTGATTCGTCTTTACCCCATAAAACAACTCTCATGCCAATTCCTTCTTTTCCTTTGAGCCTCATTCTGAGTGCTTTTCCAGGCTGCCCTCTAGAATTTGTAAATTGCATTTCACTAATTATCCCATCAATCATTCCTGAAACAACAAGATCTCTTTGACCTTCCTTTAATTCACTTACATCCTTTGTAATAGTGTCAATTGTTGGAATTTCACTTTCTGTATCTGTAGTTTCAATATTGGAGCCTGAACCAATATTGATTGTTGGTGAACCATCAAGATCTGATTTTACATAAGCTTTGATGATTTTAATTAAATCACCCGGTTTTAGATTTTCAATACCTGGAAGATTGGCTTTTTCATCCCATAGTTTCACACTAGCGGTAGAATTTGTATCGTATACTGTCATTGTTCTAAGATAAAATGGCGAACCATCTTTTCTTGAAAATTGTTTTGCGGGAGAAAGATTCAAAACTCGTGTTTCTAAAGAGATCTCTTTGGCTCCTGCATAAAGATCTTTTAATGCCATTTCAGCTTTAAGGGGCTCTGATAACGTAACTCCATAATCTGAAGCAATTAGAAATAGTGCTCCTTGATCAGTCAGATAACCTGCACCAATTTTTTCTTTTTTTTGCTTTATTAGTTCATCAATAATCCCTTTTGTTAACTCTGGTTTTTGTTCGATCAATTTATTCATGAGATCTTCTAATTCAGACAATTCATTTTTTGTAAACTTGTTCTATTAATAAAAATTTCATATGCATGAATGTTTCTTTAATTCAAAAAATTGATCGCAAAATTACGTCATTTTAGGAATACTTCACATCTAAATCTGCTTTTTCCTTAATTCCTTATTTTCTATTAAAGTACAATTATGCTCTTTTGAAATCTTCCTAATATTATCTCATTAACTAAATTAAGAGGAAGATCGCAGTTTTATCATGTCTTGTATTAATGTAGAAAATTTAACAAAATCTTATGGTTCAGTAAAAGCTGTTAATGATTTACAATTATCAGTAAAATCAGGACAAGTTTTTGGATTTTTAGGTCCTAATGGGGCTGGGAAATCTACTATGATCAAACTTCTTACTACTTTGATTCCTCCTACTACTGGCTCTCTTTCTATATTAGGAATAGATGCTGTAGCAAATCCTCTTCAAATACGACACAAAATTGGAGTAGTGCTCCAACAACCAAGTTATGAGCCTACACTATCTGTAGAAAAATCTCTTGATAAATATGGAATGATGTGGAATGTACCAAAGCATGAACGTAAGCAAAGAATTGAACAACTTTTGATAGATTTTGATCTAGTTGAAATTCGAAAAAAAAGAAATGAGGATCTTTCCATTGGACAACGAAGAAGAGTTCAGGTAGCACGTGAATTTATGCATGATATGGAATTATTGTTTTTAGATGAACCTACTGTTGGTTTAGATCCTAGTGCAAGAAGAAATCTCTTAGATTATTTAAAAAATAAAGTAAAAACTGGCCTTACAATTTTTTATACAACACACATTCTATCCGAAGCAGAATATCTTTGTGATGAAATTGCAATTATTGACAAAGGTAAAATTCTAACAGTTGATTCACCTGATGCACTCAAGAATAGATTTGGTAAAGAAAAAACCATAAAAATCCACTTGTTGAAAAAACAAAATGAAATTATTTCTCTTTTATCAAAAATTTCTGATTGTAGAATTGATTTTGAGAATGGAACTAATATTATCATTCATTCTAAAAAATCTGAACTTGTATTGCTACAAGTCCTAAGAATACTTAATGAAAATAATATTGATATTGAAGACTTGTCAGCAGTTCCTACAAATCTTGAAGAAATATTTTTAAAAATGATGAGAGATAATGCATCCAATAATTAGACTCGTAAATAGAAATCTGACAATTTCTCTAAATCCTGGATTTTTAATTTGGCAAGTTATATTCCCATTAATC
Organism: Nitrosopumilus sp.; assembly: GCF_025698945.1. NCBI lineage: Archaea > Thermoproteati > Nitrososphaerota > Nitrososphaeria > Nitrosopumilales > Nitrosopumilaceae > Nitrosopumilus > Candidatus Nitrosopumilus sp. The sequence continues at coordinate 96,676 of NZ_JAILWM010000005.1, read as the reverse complement.
TATATTTTTGTAGCAGGGTTTGCTTATGCACCTTTAATTAATGATGTACCTTTTGGAGCAAAAGATCTTGATTATCCTGCATATCTTGCTTCAGGTATGATTGGATTCAATATAATGAATAGTACTCTTGTTTCTGGAATTATTATTTGGAATGATAGACGACATGGAATGTTTGAACAGATAATGTCAGGACCGTTTACCAGAAGTCATTACATTCTGAGCAATATCTGTACTATAGGAATTGTTGGATTAGTAAGTGCAACTTTGATAGCCTTAGTTGGATATCCTGTATTTTTTGAATCAGTTGAATTTTCATTAATTACAATACCGATAATTGTATTTGGTGCAATTACTGGTTCTGTATTATTTGGTTCATTGGCATCAATCATTTCTACCAGATTACGCTCAAGTGAAGGATTTAACGTAATTATTAATACTGTTTTTCTTTTTTTTGCATTTGTTAGTACTGCATTTTATCCTGCTGCAGGTGCTCCAGAACCATTAAGATCAGCGTTTTATCTAAATCCATTAACATATCTTGTAGATGTAATTAGAGCTGGAATTTTTGGAAATATTACTGACTTTGTAATTTTTGAAATGTTGGTACTTGTAGGAATTGCATCCACTTTATTTATTATTGCTTCAAAACTTCTCACGAAACTAGATTTTTAAAACATCATTCTTTTTTTGATTTTTCAAACGTTTCATTTATTTTTTTAATAATTTCCAAGTTGTCATATTCTATTAGACTTAAATTCGGAATGACACAGTGTCCTCCTATAATTCCAGGATACATTTTTGGTCTATTGCCCAAGTATTCATGAATTTCATCTGCAAATTTCCACATTTCATCAAAATCAACTCCTTCCTTTTCACATATCATTTTTGTAATTTGAGCATAATTTATTAGCCATCCATAATATGTTGTATCAACTAAAATTTTTGCTAACTCTGCTGTTTTTGTAGTTGACATCCAATTAATTTTATGAAATCTTTGTTCTAAACCCAATTTTATTTTTGAATCAAGCTGATTCATATCAGATGAAATAAATTTTGTATATTTTTTAATATCCTCTAAAAATCTTCTATGAACTCCTCTAACTGGAGAATACAAAATAGGAATTTCAGATTTTTCTTGAATTTTTTTTGTTGTTCCCGGTTTAACTGTTGAATGAATCAAAACAGCTTTTAAATCATTAATTTTGGTAATGAAATCTAGGACTGTCTTTTCAAATTCTTCTATTTCTCCTGGCAAGCATACATGTAGATATTCAGGATTAACAATCGTAGATATTTCAGAAAAATTTTTGCATTTTGAACTATCTATATCAATTCCTACACAATCAAAATTTCTCTCAACTAGTAACTCATAGATGGTTTCACCGACTTCTCCCATTCCTAAAATTATATCTGTCATTACGCCTATTTTTAGAAAAACTCACTATGTTATATTCGTGTTACAGTCTACTTTATTTTAAAAAAGTAGCCCGGCCCAGACTCGAACTGGGGTCAAAGGCTTCAAAGGCCTCTATGCTTGACCGCTACACTACCGGGCTGCTAAATCGAGCACACTCATTCCCTTAATGAACTTTTTATTCAATTTGTTACTAACTACTAAACTAAATCTATTCTTTGATAATCTCAATTAATTTTTGAATTGGATCTTCCATATTTTCTACAATTTTTTGTGCTCGTTTTTGACTAAAATTATTCTTTGATTCAAAACTTCTTTTTATAAAATTAGAAATTTTTTCAGGATTTGTTTCTCTTTTCACCAGTTTTTTTAATACCAAAAAATTCTCAATAATGTTTGGAACTGCATTATATGAAATTGTTGGAATTCCCATTAAAGCTGATTCAGCAGTCATAGTTCCACCCGATCCTATAAAAATATCTGTGTTATTTAACAAATGCTTTCCATCATATCTCATTTTAACAACTTTCACTTTTTTACCTAGAATTTTTTGAAGATTGCTAATTTGGTTAGTATATCTTCCTAAAATTACAATATTTTTATTATTGTGATCTTTTATAATTTTTTTAATAATTGGAATAATGTTACTTGATTTTGATGTGTATGCTGCTTCTTCTTCTTCAATTCTGATTAGAATATTCTTTTGTTTATTTTTATAAAATGGTAATCTTTCATTGTTATTAGTTCTCCTTTGTATTGTTACAAAAGCATCTATTGCTTTATATGAAATTATATTTTTTTGGTTAATTCCAAATTTACTAAATTCATTTTTTGGTATTGCATAAGGAATTAGTAGTTTTTGAATTAATGGTAGGGTTAATCTCATTACAGCATCTGCATGTGGAGAATCACAAAACGCTATATGCTTAATTCCCAAACCAAACGAAATTCTTGCTGCTTCAGGAGAACAAAAACTAATTACAATATCCGGCGAAAATGATATTATTTTTTTGGAGAGTTTTTCGATTCTGTTTATGCTGGCTTCAAGCTTGGATTTTTTATCTCCTCCACCATGTTTTCCTACAAAAATAAGGTCAAAATTACGTATTTTTGCCAATTTTGACACTTCTCCATAATCTCTAGAAGTGCACAAAAGTTGATGTTTTTTCCCTAATTTCTCAATTATTGGTTCTGAAAACAATAATTGTTTTGGAGTAAGAATATCTATCCATATTTTCAAGTAATTTTCATAATTCTAGATAGTTCAATAAGTTTTTCTTAGTCTATTACTTAGCTGTTAGTGTAATGGGGGGAGCAAAAGTTGTTGTTTATGGACTCAGTACAGAGGGATATGCTATTGCATCTCAAATGGCCATAAAGGGAGCAGATGTTTACATTATTGATGAATCAACTCCATCAGCAATTTCTCTAAAAGCTGAAATTGCTAAAACTTACCCAAATGTATCCTCTCTAAAAGAAGATGAACCTTTGTTAGCAATGGAACCAATAGATGTAGCAATCTCAAAAGCACAATACCTGTTCTTTACTCCCAGAATTAGAAAAACAGGACAAGATATCAAAACAGAAATTCATTCAAAATTTAAGGATGCAGTTACATCACTAAAAAAAAATAGTTCTGTTATTTTTACTCTACCAACAGGATTTGGGGGTAATAATGAAAATATTTCATTACTTGAACATGTAACAGGACTTGAAGTTGGAAAACAAATTTCTTATTTTTATTATCCTTTAGAAGATCTTAATCAACAACCAAAAACTATTGGATCTTTCAATGGAAAAGAAGACTCTTCATTATCTGATTTGCTTACAACAGGAAAAAAAGAGAAAAGGTTTGTTGCAATTTCATCATCTGAACATTTTCATGCGATTAACATACTATCCAGATTTTCCAGTTTGTGCAGTGTTTTAGAAGTCTGTAAATATGCTCAAGATGACATTACAAAAAATGATCTATCATCAGATGATTTTCAAGAAATATATCTTGATAATATGATAAGTGGGCTTTTTGATCTAAAATCTCTTGGTTCCTCATTTGAAGGAGCAAATTCTTTAATGTATTTAATTAATGGAAGTGTAAAAGGAATTGATGGCTACATTAAACGTCTAATTGATGAAATTCGTGCCACTTTAAAGAAAAATGATCTTAAAGCTAGTAGAACAAAAATTGCATTGTCATGGACTTTAGATCAACATGCAATGAGAGGCGATAAAATAGAAATGCTTCAAAATCTGACTTCACGATTACGCGATTACATTGGTGATGTTGAAGCTTATGAAGATCCAAATTTTGATTTATTTCATAGCGATAAGACCACAATAGTTGTAGCATGTTCAAAATCAGATTTTGATAATATTGAAAAATCAAAACAGAATTCTGATTTGATTGTAGTAAAGGCTAATCCTTTATGTGAAACAATCCAATAAGAGTATAAATTAGCTAATTTATTATTCTGTTTGAAATGTCTGATGAAAAAAATCCTGATGAAATACCTGTTAGTGTAGTAAAAGAAAATAAAACTGAAGATAATCAGCTTGATCAAGTATTAGAGGATTCAAAGAATAAAATTGAAGAACTAGAAAAATTATTGGACATTGAAAAGAAAAAATCAAATGAAACTGAAGAGAAATTAAAACATGTTTTAGCTGATTTTCAAAACCTAAATAAAAAAACACAATCCGATATTGAAAGGGGAGTTAATGCAAAAATTGATGAATTTGTTTTAGATTTTCTTAAAATATATGATGATTTTGTAAGAGCAAAAAATGTTTTTTCTGAAAGTAAAATTAACACTGAAGGTCTTGAATCAATTCTAAAAAATATGGATTCTTTATTGAGTAAATACAATGTAGTTCCTATTGATGCATTAGGTGAAATTTTTAATCCAAATTTGCATGAAGCTATTTCAATAATTTCTGATCCAGATTTAGATGATAATACAATTACAAAGGAGATCAGGAAAGGATATATTTCTCATGAGAGGGTTATAAGACCAACATTAGTAGAAATTTCAAAAAAGGATGATGATAAAAAATGACAAAAATAATTGGAATCGATTTAGGAACAAGTAACTCTGCTGCTGCAGTAGTTATGGGTGGAAAACCCACAATCATTCCTGCTGCTGAGGGTTCCACTGTAGGTGGTAAAGCATTTCCATCTGTAGTTGCGTTCACAAAAGACGGTGATCTATTAGTTGGAGAACCTGCAAGAAGACAGGCTGTAACTAATCCTGATAGTACAATTGTGGCAGCTAAAAGAAAGATGGGAACTGATTATACTTTTAAAATTAAAGATAAAGAATACAAACCACAACAAATCTCTGCTTTTATTCTCCAAAAGATTAAAGCTGATGCAGAATCTTTTGTTGGTGAAAAAGTTGAAAAAGCAGTAATTACTGTACCTGCATATTTTGATGATAATCAGAGACAGGCAACTAAGGATGCTGGAACAATTGCAGGTCTTGATGTTGTAAGAATAATCAATGAACCAACTGCAGCATCTTTGGCATATGGATTGGATAAAGCTAAAGATGATATGAAAATTTTGGTATTTGATTTTGGTGGTGGAACCTTAGATGTAACTATAATGGAAATGGGTGGTGGCGTATTTGAAGTAATGAGTACTTCTGGTGATACCCAATTAGGAGGAACTGATATGGATAAAGTTCTAATTGATTACATTGTAGATGAATTCAAGAAAAAGGAAGGAATTGATCTTTCAAATGATTCAACTGCAATGACAAGAATCAGAGAAGCATCTGAAAAAGCAAAAATTGAATTATCTACTGTGATGGAAACAGATGTTAATTTACCATTTATAGCACATGATCCATCAACTGGTGCAAAAAATCTTGAATTGAGAATTACAAGAGCAAAACTAGATGAATTAATTCGACCAATTGTTGAACGATGTAAGCCTTCAATTATTAAAGCATTAGAAGATGCAAAACTTTCAAATTCTGATATTAGTAAAATTGTAATGGTTGGAGGTCCAACTAGAATTCCACTAGTTAGAAAATTTGTTAGTGAGGTTGTAGGTCAAAGTGTTGAATCAGGAGTTGATCCAATGGAAGCAGTAGCTATGGGAGCAGCAATTCAGGCAGGTGTTATTGCAGGAGATGTTACCAGTGATATTGTTTTACTTGATGTAACTCCATTAACTTTAGGAATTGAAACTCTAGGTGGTGTTAGAGAGCCACTAATTGAAAGAAATACAACAATCCCAACCTCTAAAAGCAAAGTTTTCACAACTGCTGCAGATAATCAAACTGCTGTAACTATCCATATTGTTCAAGGTGAGCGCCCTATGGCAACTGATAATGTATCTTTAGGAAGTTTCAATCTAACTGATTTACCACCAGCTCCTAGAGGAATCCCACAAATTGAAGTGAAATTTGATATTGATGCTAATGGAATAATTAATGTAACTGCTAAAGATCTTGGAACCCAAAAAGAAGCAAAAATTACTATAGAATCCAGTTCAAAACTATCTAAAGAAGAAATTGAAAAACTAAAAGAAGATGCAGAAAAGTTTTCTGATGAAGATAAAAAGAAGAAAGAAAAAATTGATCTTAGGAATGAAGCTGAAAGCTACATCTATACTACAGAAAAATTAGTTAATCATGATCTTAAAGATAAAATCTCTCAAGAACAAGGAATTAAAATTACTGATGCTGTTAAAGAAGTAAAAGAAGTCCTTGATAAAGAACCCTCTGAGTTAAAACCTAAACTAGAAACATTACAAACCCTTGTTAACGAAGTAACTACTGAGCTTTACAAAAATGCAACCCCACCACCTGGTCCAGAAGGACAACAAGGATCTGCTGAAGGACAACCTAATGAATCATCTTCAACTGATGAAAATAAATCCAATTAGTTTTCTAAATTCAATCATTTATACGGCATTCACAATAAAGGAATGACTTATGAGTGCAAAACGTGATTACTATGAGGTTTTAGGAGTTTCAAAAACAACTTCGCCAGAAGAGATTAAAAAACAATATAGAAAATTAGCTTTAAAATTTCATCCAGATCGAAATAAATCTGATGAGGCTGCAGAACATTTTAAAGAAATTTCAGAAGCATATGCCGTTTTATCAGATCCTGAAAAAAAACAAATCTATGATCAACATGGTCATGCAGGTGTAGATGGACGATATAGTAGTGAAGATATTTTTCAAGGTGCACGTGGTGATTTCAGTGATATATTTGGTCGTGGTGGAGGCGGATTTGAATCCATTTTTGAATCAATATTTGGTCGTGGTGGAGGCGGAGGATTTGGATTTAATCAACAAAGAGGCTCTGATATTCTTTACCAAACTTCTGTGACATTGGAGGATGTTTTACATGGTAAAAAAATGGAAATTGAAATCAATAAACAAATCCAATGTAATACTTGCAATGGAACTGGTTGTAAACCCGGTACCAACAAGAAAACATGTTCTTCATGTAATGGTCAAGGACAAGTAAGACAGAGTAGAAATATGGGATTTGCTTCCTTTGTTACTGCTGTTCCATGTTCTTCATGTAGAGGCAATGGTACAATAATTGAAACTCCATGTGATGATTGTAAAGGAAGAGCCATTAAACAAGGTTCCAAAAAAGTAACTTTTGAAATTCCACCTGGGATAGATTCAGGTGATTACACTGTACAAAATGAAGGAAATGAGATCCCTAATGGTTCTAACGGTGATTTGATTATACGAGTTAGAGTTCAACCTCATTCAATATTTAAAAGAGATGGAAAAGATATTTTTTATGATCATAATGTTTCAATGGTTGACGCTGCTTTAGGCTGTGATATTATTGTTCCAACTCTTGAAGGTTCTGAAAAAATAAAAGTTGATTCTGGAAGTCAACCCAATACTATTGTAAAGCTTAAGGGAAAAGGAGTACCATACATAAATTCTAGAGGTAGAGGAGATCAATATGTTAGAATTGTGGTAAACATTCCTCAAAAACTCAATAAACAACAAAAAAAACTTCTAGATGAATTTAAAAAAATCAGTGAATAGATAACTTATGAAAGTAGCCTTAGATGTTGATGGAGTACTTGCAGATGTAATCAAATCTTGGTTAAATGTTAGTAATAAAAAAAGACCTAAAATAACTAAAGAACAAATTACTGATTGGAATTTTTGGAACAAATTTCAAATAAATCAATTTGATTTCTATGTTGAATTGAATTCATGCTGGAAAGACTGGATTTCTGTGCCACCAACTGAAAATAATTTATCTACTGTAACAAAAAATCTCTCAAATTTTGCTCAAGTAGATATTGTTACGGCAAGAGAACGTTCTACTGACTCTTTTGTAAAAAACTGGTTAAATCACCATAATATTACATATGATAACTATGTTTCAGTTATTGATGGTCCGATGAAGGCTGATCTAGATTATGATGTATTCATTGATGACTCTCCATTAAATGCCAAAAAATTTCTTGAACATAAAAAAAATGTAATTCTGTATTCACAACCTTGGAATTTACATATCAATGATAATAATATCACCCGAATTTCAAAACTTTCAGAAGCAATAGAACAAATATCAAAAAATTAATCTTTTACAAATTTTCTTATGTTTACTTGGTGTCCGTTTCTAATGTGATTTGAATGAGTTGTTTTAAGTAGTTCTCCAATTTTATCTTCATTGTAAAATTTAGTATTATAACGTCCAAGTACTTTTTTACAATTAATACAATAAACTTCTCTAAATTCCATTTTTACACTTGATTCACTTTTTGTAGTTCCCTATTGTATAATAAAGAAACTTATTCTAGATTTTAAAAATTTACGATGCGGGAGTCGCCCAGCCTGGTCAACGGCGTAAGGTTCAGATCCTTATCTTCTAGGAGTTCGTGGGTTCAAATCCCACTTCCCGCATTCTAGTCAAACACTTTGCAATTTTTTCTTAATATTTTTTAAAAGTAGATTGTTAATAATTTCTCCAGAGGCTTTTCCTCTTAATTCTTTCATGGCAATTCCCATTAATGGTCCAACTGCTCTTTCTTTTTGATTTTTAATTATTTCTTGATTTTTTTCTACTATATTTTCAATAAATTTCTCCAGATCAACTTCATTTACAGCCTCAATTGAAGTATTTTTCATTGCCTCTTCAATAGTCTTAGATTTTCCAGCCATTATATTTTCAAAAATTATCTCAATTGATTCTTTAGCAATTTTTCCATTTTCTAACAATTCAAATATTTTTACAACATCTTCATTTTGTAATAAATTAGAATTTAGACCGTTTCTCTCTAAATTAGTAATTGTAGAACATAAAATTGATGCAACAAATGTGGGATTGATGCTAATTTTATCAACAATTCTTTCAAACAATTCCAAATACCTTGAATCAAAAATTTGTTCTGCTAGTTGTGGATTAATTTTATATTTTATTTGCAATTCTTTGATAGATTCATCCCATGATTTTGGTAAATTGTTTCTTGTATCTTCTAATTCATTTTTTGAGATTAAGATGGGGGGAATATCTGTTTCTGGATACATTCTTGCAGCACCAGGTCTAGGTCTTAGAAATTTTGTCTCACCTGTTTGCGTAGCTAGTCGTGTATCTATTGGTATTCCTTCATTTTTGATATGTTTTATTCTTAAAATAATTTGATCAATAACTGTGTGCATCATTTCAAATGGAATAGCTAAAACTAAAAATGCATCATTCTCATTAATTTTTAAAAATTCTTTCAAATTTTCTATATCTTTTTCTTCTATTCCATAATTTGGTAGCTCATCGGAATGAAAAACTCCACCTAACCCAAAAAATCTTACTAATTCTGCAACTTCTTTCCCTAATCGAATTCCTTCATAAGGTGAATATCCAAAAATACCTTTCATGTTTTTAAATACTATTGAAACGATCTCCTGATTTTTCTTTATAGCATTTTGAATAATTTTTGATTTACATTTTTCAAATTGTTTTGTGACTATTTTTCGATCATCATCAACATTATGATTCCATTCTAATTCTTGTAGTTTATTTGAAATTTTTAATAAGCCATGTTGTCTTTTAGCCTCAAATTCTACTACTTTTTCTAATTGATCTAATTGTTGAACTCCTTTTACTTCAATTACAACTCCCCCATCTTTAATTGAAACATTAACATCTTGTCTAATTGAACCCAATCCTCTTTTTACTCTCTTGGTGCTTCTCAAAATTCTTCCTAATCCTAAAGCAATTTTTTTAATTTCTTTAGGATTTATTTCGAATGGCTCAGTTGCAATTTCCACTAAAGGTATACCAAGACGTTCTAAGCCAAATTTTCTTATAGATCCTTCATCACCTAAATTTTTTGCGGCATCTTCTTCAAGACATATAGATTGAATTCCAATACTTTTTCCTTCAACTTCAAAATTACCACCTTGGGAAATTAACATAGTTCGTTGGAATCCAGTTGTATTAGAACCATCAACAACTGTTTTTCTCATAGGGTAAATTTCACTAAAAACATTTGATTTTAATATTGAAGCAATAATTAATGCCGTTTTTCTTGCATCTTCATCTAGTTTATGTGGTGGTTCTTCGTCTTGCTCTACTAGACAACTACTTTCTGGATTAGCATAATACATTATTGTTTTTGACTTGGATTTTTCAAACAGTGCTGCAGGATCATATTCACCTAATTCACTTTTTGATGCTCGTAATTTTCTCTGAAATTTTATAAAATATTCATCTGATTCCAACTGTTTACAATTACAAAATAATTTTTTGTTAGTAGCTAGTTGTTGATGAATTTCTAGTCCTACTTTTACCCCCACATCATTTATGGAAAATTCTGACATTCTAACTCCCTCATTAGTATGATAATTCTGATGCTATATTTTCAAGCATGATTTTCTTTATTTCTTCAGCATCTTGAAAATTTCCCATTGCCCACATTGTTTTTACTAGAGCTACTTCTGGAATCATATTTTCTAATGGAATTATGCCTAGATCAAGTAAATCTCGTCCGCTTTCATATACTGTCATACTAATTCTACCATCAATACATTGAGAGGTCATACCTAAAAAAATCCCTTTATCTTTTGCTTTTTTTACACTCTCATACATTGAATTTCCAATGTGACCTAATCCAGTTCCTTCAAAAATTATCCCTCTATACCCCATCTCAATAATATGATCTAATAATTTGGGATTATATCCAGGATAATATTTTACTAATGCAACGCGTGTATCGATTTTAATTTTAGATTGAAATTCATTTATCTTAAAAACATCTTCAGAAATATTTTTTTGAATTTGATTTTCTGTAATTATAAATGCTGGATTATCTCCAATTGTTTGAAATGCTCCTCTCTTACTAGTGTGATTCTTCCTGACTCTCGTTCCAATATGACATGCTAGTGTATCATCATTTTCATCTTGATGCATTACAACGAAAACACCTTTGGTGTTACTTTCTATGATAAATTTTGTTGCTCCGATCAAATTTAATGCTGCATCTGATGAAGCGCGATCTGATGATCTTTGAGATCCGACTAATACAATTGGTATAGGAAAACCTGCAAGGGCAAATGACAAAAAAGATGATGTATAATGCATTGTATCTGTACCGTGTGCAATAATAATTCCTGAATAATCTGATTTTGAATAATCATTAATTTTTTCAGCAATTTGTAACCAATGCTCTGGTGTGATATTTTCAGAATATTCTGATAATAGAACCTCTGCATCTATACTTGCCATTTTAGCAAGTTCTGGAACAGACGAATTCAATTCTTCAGCTGTTAATACTGGTGTAACAGCTCCTGTTCTGTAGTCAATCTTGCTTGCAATTGTCCCTCCAGTTGATAATAATAGAATTTTTGGTAATCCTGAAACTTTTTCTACTTTTTCATGTTGCTGATTATCTTTTTCAGTAGATTTGATTTTTTCAATTCCTTTGATCTTTTCAATTTCTAAACCAATATTGTATCCACTCTTTAATTTCAAAACTATGTGTTTATCATCACTATGCTCATATCTTGGCATAATTATGCCTGAATAAGTAATATCGGCTAAAATTTTTACAGAATCACTAACAGATATGTTATTTGATTTAAGAAATTGTAAAGAATCTCCCTCATATCCTCTATAATCTGACATTTATGAGAATTAGATTGGTTATTTTATTAAAACTACCTGTAATAGGAAGCTACTAATTTTTCGCCCATCTTGAGGTCTTTTTGCTCTCTTACTTTCTTTACAGCCTCTTCAAAATGTTTCATAGTAACCTTCGCATCAATAGTGGTTTTCTCAATATCTTTCTCATCTGGATGTGAATCCAAGAATTCGTGAATAACTAAGGAAACTGCAGTATTTGCAATTGATGCAGTATCAGCACCACTCAAACCATCAGTTAATTCTGCAATTTTTTCTATATTGACACATTGAGGATCACTTTCGTCAGTAACTGTTGGTATTTTTGCAGCATTGATTTTTAAGATACTCTTTCTACTTTCTTTGTCTGGAAGTGGGATTTGAATAATTTTATCAAATCTACCTGGTCTTAATAATGCTGGATCTATCATATCAGCTCTATTTGTTGCAGCTAAAACTATTACACCATGCATATTCTCCATTCCGTCTAATTCAGTAAGTAATTGACTCACAACTCTTTCAGTAACTGCCGTTTCTCCACCAGCTCCTCTAATTGGTGCAATTGAATCTATTTCGTCAAAGAAAATCACACATGGTGCTGATTGGCGTGCTCTTTTGAAAATTTCTCTTATTCCTCTTTCTGATTCTCCAACCCACTTTGAAAGGAGCTCGGGTCCTCTTACTGAGACAAAATTAGCTTCACTTTGTGTTGCAACTGCTTTTGCAAGCAATGTTTTTCCAGTACCACTTGGACCATGTAATAAGATACCTCTTGGCATACTATGTCCTAGTTTGTCATAAAGTCCAGGATATTTCATTGGCCACTCTACGGCCTCTTGCAACTCTCGTTTTACATCTTCTAAACCACCAACATCATCCCATTTTACATCAGGATTTTCAATGAAGACTTCGCGCATTCCTGAAGGAGTTACTTCAATCAATGCCTTAAGAAAATCATCATTGTTTACAATTAATTTGTCTAATGTCTCAGGAGGAATTTTCTCTTCTTCTAAGTTAAGCACAGGAAGTAATCTTCTCAAGCATTTCATTGCTGCTTCTTTACAAAGATATTCTAGATCTGCTCCTACATACCCATGACTAACTGATGAAATTTTATCAATATTGACATCATCAGATAACGGCATGTTTCTACTGTGAATTGCAAGAATGTCTTTTCTTCCTTTTTTATCCGGAACTTTAATCTCAATTTCTCTATCAAATCTTCCTGGCCTTCTAAGTGCAGGATCAATTGCATTTGGTCTATTGGTTGCAGAAATTACAATTACTTTTCCTCTTGCTTCAAGTCCGTCCATTAATGATAACATTTGAGACACAACTCTTCTCTCAACCTCACCGGTGACTTCTTCTCTCTTTGGTGCAATAGAATCGATTTCGTCAACAAAGATAATTGAAGGTGCTTTTTCTCTGGCCTCTTTGAAAATTTCTCTTAATCTAGCTTCACTTTCTCCATAAAATTTACTCATAATTTCTGGACCTGAAATACTGATAAAGTGTGCATTACTTTCATTTGCAACTGCTTTTGCAAGCAATGTCTTTCCTGTTCCAGGAGGTCCGTACAATAAGACTCCTTTTGGTGCTTCAATTCCTAGTTTCTCAAAAATTTCTGGATGTCTTAATGGAAGCTCTATCATTTCTCTTACTTTTTTAATTTCATCTGTTAAACCACCAATATCTTCATAGGTCACCTGTGGAACACCACGTAATGTTTCACCTTTTTCAGCAATATGGAAAACAGTTTTTTGAGTAACTAAAACAGCATCAGCTGCTGGAGTTACTCCGATTACTTGAAAAGTTAAACGCCCACCAAAGTATGGAACCATTACATTATCTCCTTTAATCAAAGGAACACTTTCTAAAGCATCAGCTAAATATCTCTCATCAATTGGAGGAATAGCCTCTAGTGGTGCAACTACTACTTTTTCTGCTGCAACTGCTTTAATTTTTCTAACTGAAATGGTGTCTCCAATTGCAATTCCTGAATTATTTCGTCCAAGACCGTCAATTCTGATTATTCCTTTTCCTTCATCTGATGGATAAAGTGGGAGACATTTTGCAACTGTCCTTCTCTTTCCTTTGATCTCTATTACATCTCCAGTTGAAGCATTTAGAGTATCCATAGAATCATAATCTATTCTTGCTACTCCTCTACCTACATCTCTAGTATATGCCTCGAGAACTTTAAGAGAAAGAGCATTTTGACTCATACTCAAATGCCCCCTGTCTAATTTTTATACCTTTGTGGTAATTTTATCAACTAACAAGTATCACCACAAGCTTAAAATCATCTTTCTGAGGGAAACGATCAACTTGGGTAAGAGACCATTAGTTAGACGACGTGGCCGTGGAGGATTTCAGTTTAGATCTACATCTACTGGAAAATTAGGTTCCAAGGCAAATTATCCACGTTTTCCACTAGCAGAACAACATGAAGGAAAAATTATTGACTTGGTTCATGAACGTGGACGAGAAGCTCCATTGGCAAAAATAAGATTTGAGGATGGCTCTGTTTCTTATGTGCCTGCAGTTTTGGGTGCCAAAGTAGGTGAAACTTTACAATTTGGATTAAAATCTGAAATTCAAAAAGGAAATGTGATTAGTGTTCAAAATATTCCTGATGGAACTATTGTTTGTAATATTGAAAAACACTTTGGAGACGGTGGTGCTATAGTTAAATCAGCAGGAACCAATGCAACTGTCTTTTCACATGGTGATGAAGGAGTTACTGTAAAACTTCCTTCCGGAAAATTTGCTATTCTTAACCCAAAAAATAGAGCTATGATAGGTACTCTTGCTGGTGGTGGAGCAAGTGAACGTCATTTTATGAGTGCAGGAAACAAGTGGCGTAGTTTTAAAGCTAAAGGAAAGAAATATCCAATTGTTAGAGGTGTTGCACAAGCAGCATATGTTCACCCACACGGTGGTGGACGTCATCAACATGTTGGACAAAGCTCTACAGTTTCAAGAGATGCTCCTCCTGGTGCCAAGGTAGGTAGCATTGCAGCACGAAAAACAGGAAGAGCTAGAATTAAAGAAAGAAAGTAGTTTCTCAATTAACCTAAAATTGATTAATACCTGATTTCAAATTATTTCTAATGTCAAATCAACGAATTAGAATATTTGTAACAGGTAAAGTACAAGGTGTTTTTTTTCGTCAAGCATTAAAAGTCATGGCAAAGAAAAATGATGTTTTTGGATGGGTTAGAAATCTCAAGGATGGACGTGTTGAGGCTGTTTTAGAAGGTGATGAAGAAAAAATTAGCAGATTAGTTGAATGGGCACATGGAGGTCCTGCAAATGCACGAGTTGAAGATGTTGAGATACGTAATGAAAAATTTACTGGTGAATTTTTGAAATTTGATGTATTGTATTAATGAATTTCTTCATATGCTTCTTTAATCATTTTATCCCAATCTGATTTTTTCTGGTTTTGATTTATTTGTATTATTTGTGGAATCTCTTTTCTGTTTTTTTGAATTTTGATTAAAACACCATCTTTTTGAGGTTCTACGTCTGCAAACCATCTAAACGTCATAGATTTACAAAAAACAACTCTGTGCATTCTAACATCTTCTATTACATTTTCTCCTAGAGAAAAACAATATTCTCTTAATGAATCAAAAAGAGGAAGAACTGAGTTTGGAATTTGTTTTTTAAAGTCTTCATACGTTCTCTTGTTACCAAATGAAATTATCCCTTCCATAATCTTAAAAATTAAATTTTTATTATAAAGGTAGTAGTACTGTTGGTTCCAGTCTAGACGAATAGCCCCATTTCAAGGCATACAAGATCCGCCACGTTGACGAGGAAGCGTGGATGCTCCACCTTAGGATTGCTCCCTCCCGGACCTCATCCCTTTCGATGGTTCGGTCTTAGACGTTATCCCTTCGGATAATTCTAGTCCTGCAACCACCCGCCTCGGCGTGATTTCATTTCCGCACACCAAGCGGGAATTACCCATCTAGAGATTTACCCAACAGTTGCTGATCTCTGCATATAGCCGGTTTCAGAATAGGGCACGGCTGGCACCCTGATCCTACCTACTACCATTTTTTCTTAAGAAAGTATGTTATATTTGCATTAGGTTTGATTTTCTTTTAGTTTTAAAACCATGTTGCATACTGAGCATACGTTTCCAGTACATTCATTACCACATTTTTCACAATTTGTTTTGATTTTTGAATTTGAATTCTTTACAATCTGGGATACTTTGAGAACTGATTGATACAAATTATTTTTAATTCCACTATGTTGATTTTCTAAGGTGTTAAGAAATTCACGAATCTCTGTTCTTATTCCCTCATTCATATGTGGACAAGGTTCTGATTGAAAAGGAAGATCATTTGTAAATGCATAAAACACAATTTCAGATTCATAAATTTCACAAAATGGTTTTATCTTTCTAACTGAATTATTTGTTGTATCAGGATCCATCCATCCAATTTTATTTGTATCACCTGAGAGCATGTTAATGACAAATGTTTGAAGCGTATCATCTAAATTATGACCAGTTGCAATTACATCAGCTCCTATATCTTTTGCAGCATGATCAATTGCACGTCTTCTAAGAGTTCCACAAATTGAACAAGAAGATGTCTTTTCACTATCTCTTAATTCTAATGCTTCATCAAGGGTTAACTCAAAGAGATCCTTGTAAGAATAAACTTTATGTTCTACATTTAATTTCTCACAAAATTTTTCAACAATCTCTAATGCCTCATTCCTATATCCTGGAATTCCCTCATCAATTGTAATTGCTTTGATTTTAAAATTATGAGTAGATGCCATTTCATGAATTACTTTAAGTAATGCCAAAGAATCTTTTCCACCAGAAACTGCAACTGCTACTAATTCATTATGATTGATCATGTTGTATTTTGATATCGTTTTTGCTGTTTTTCTTAAAATAGAATGAGAGAAACAATGTGAGCATAGTTTTTGACCAGAATATTTTCTAGTATAGACTGCTTGATTCTCACATCTATCGCATTGCATAATTTCAGATATAATTTTTCATTAATGATTCTTTAGGTATTTTTTAGATAGTAAACCAACCCGATTTCATATATGATAAAGCAATATTGAGACCAAACAGGACAAAAGTGAAGGCGTAGATTCCCCACATTACACCATTAATTGATTTATCTGAAATTCTCTTATCAATTATTGTATGAATGAATTTTCCTCCATCCAGGATTGGTAATGGTAACATGTTGATAATTCCTATGAAAAATGAAATCATCCAAAGCCATAACAAAAACATTGAAACATTGGGATCATTCCATTCGATGAAGTTCATTACAGGTTTGTATGCAAATGTATTATCTCGCATTATCCCAATTAATCCCCGATCTGGATCTTCAGGTGATGGAGTAATTTCTACACCAAAGTTCAACAATTGACCGTCTCTAATCACCGTAACACTTGCAGTTTCTCCAGGATTCAAACTGGGAAAATCTATTGGACTATGAATCGGTATATCGTTAATTGAAGTTATTATATCATTTGCCTGCAAGCCCGCTTTTTCAGCTCCAGAATTTTCAATAATTGATAATACTAAAACACCATCTGGCAATTCATAGAATGCACTCAAAAGTGGTTCAGGTAAAACCATTGCAAAAAATGGATTTGTTAATAGAATTGCTCCTAAAATAAATGCAAAAATTACATTTGATGTAGCACCTGCTCCAATTACTCTTAGTTTTGAAATCTTTTTAGCCTTTTCAAATTCTTCTTCGTCTGGTTCCACAAATCCTGCAAACATTGCAATAAAAATTGCAAATCCTCCAGTTTTGATTTTGATTTTTTCTAATGCAGCAACTATTCCATGTGCTCCTTCATGAATTACTAGAACAATTGGAATGGATAGCAAAAAGTAAGTAATTGATGATGATGAAGTTAATGTGACTCCTGGAATTAATACTGTTAATTCAGAAAATTCACTTTGAGCTACAAAATAATTTGAAACGTTATTTAACAAAAACCAAAATGCAAAACCCATCATAATAAATCCAGAAATTACACTTACATCAGCAAAAACTCTAATGCCTCTTTTTGTTCTGCTCAAAATTTTGATTAATACTGAATTGACTTGTTTATTTTTGTAAACTAAACTATATGCCTTTATCTCAAAGCCATACTTTTCAAATTTTAGACCTTTTGCAATGATAACAATTGCAACCCATGCAATTAACACATAGATGATCGAATTCTGAGTAATAAAATCAAGTTCCAAACTAATTGTTAATTTTTTAAAGTACGTACATTTATCGGTTACTATGAAACCAGTGATAATAATCTCTACTTATCCTGACAAAAAATCAATTTTAAAAATTGCAAAAGAACTTGTAAAAAACAACGATATAGCATGTGTAAACATTTCAAAAATCTCTTCTGTTTATTCATGGAATAAAAAAATAGAAAATACTTCAGAATATCTAGCTATTTTTAAAACATTGACTAAAAATAAGAAACTAGTAAAAAAGAAAATTCAGGAAACACATCCATATGATGTTCCAGAAATTGCAGAAGTGAATATAACATCAATTAACAAATCATATCTAAATTGGTTAATAGAATCTACAACTCAGGATTCAACAGGATAACGCAATAATGAAATTATTCCTCCTAGACCTGTTACCCTTAAGCCTATATCTGTAGATGAATCTACACTGTAAATTTTAACTCCCTTACTTTCAACATCATTTAAAAAATTAATCATTTTCTGCTCATCAATTTCTTGAATTGCTTTGTCTGAAAAAACTAGCGAATCAACTGCACCAATTTGATTTGCATTATATGTTTCATCAAAACCCATAGTAAATTTTCTACTTTTTTTATTTACCAAATGCATTACTTCATCAATAATTGATGAAACTTTAGCTAATTTACTATCTGACATTATCTCTTGCATTGTCTTTGATTTGGTAAATGTGTAGATCCCATCTTCACCACCTGAATCAATACCTTCAACAACTTGAATTTTGTATTTTTGTGACTTTGCAATAAAATTTGAAAATCTTTTTTTAGTTTCACCTGGACCAAAAATTACAAGCGAATCACCTTCTTTGATAATACTTGAAACAGCTTGTTGTATGTTTTCAAAGAATTTTTCAATATTGAAATTGGTTTTGTATCTCTTCCCACCTGAACCTGAATAAATATTTGGCATAAACTCCAAATGTGTTCCTCTAAGCCTTGCAATTCCACAATCTGCAGTATCTATGGCTACAAGTACAAAGCCTAATTGATTATTACTTGCCTCTAAAAGATTTTTTTCAATTGGTAGCCATTTTTTCTTTGAAATTGTAATTCCATCATTTACTTTAAGAATAAATGAATGGTGTGATCCATGTGGTACTGATTCATTGCTTGATTCAGAAATTGTACCTCCAATTCTTAATCTGTCTAAAACATCATCAAGTGAGATCTTTTCTACAGTTAACGCAATTCTTATTTTGATTCTTTCACCTTTGTCTGGTCTTGCATAATCCTTATCTTGTTTTAGGACTCTAGTTGTGTCTCCAACCACTTTATCGTTTTCTTTAATTATTCTACGTAAACTTAACAGATCATCGGAATCTTCTGGTATTACAGAAATTGAATTATCATCAATAATTTTTGTAATCATGATTATCTCTCTATTCTACAGAAAGAAAAGAGTTTAGCTTGTAACTTCGTTAGTTTTTGTTTCTTCTGATTTTTTCTTTAGGTAGTTTTCAACCCAATCCAAGGTTAGAACTCCTGATTCTGCAAGATTTGTTAGTGAGTTTGCAGAAGCTTCACCAGAAACTTTTCCATTAGTTCTTCGAATTTGACGCCATTTCAGAGATGTATTTCCACTCTTTGAATTATAAATAATTCCTAAAACATCTCTAGCATTAACAAATGTAATGTCTCTAATTTTTTTTAATGTGACTTTATCAGCTGCTTCCACATAAATTGCTCCTAGTTCATCTTCTCTTTCTGCAAAAACCTCAAAATCATCCAAATAACTTCTTGGTGCATATGATTTGCATGTACTAGAAATGATAAATCTTCTAAAACTTTCCAATGAGGCAGGAGTATCAATTGCAACCATTTTGAATGATTGAACTCTTGGCCATTTATCAAGCTTCTTGAAAGACTCAATAGGAATCTGCCTCAAATATGGCATGCAGGCTGTGATGAACCTATCCCTTTGATTGGTGATGAGGATCTTGAGTTCTGAGCCTGCTTTAGTATTTTAATGGATGATTTTCTATTAATCATATGAAATCTCTAACTGAATATCTAACATTTCAAGTTAAAACCAGACGAGCATTTGTTAACATTACACCTGATGTAAGAAAATTAGTTTCAAAAAGCAAAATCCAAGAAGGACTATGTCTTGTCAATGCAATGCACATTACTGCAAGCGTTTTCATTAATGATAATGAAAGTGGACTTCATCACGATTATGAAAAGTGGTTGGAAGGATTAGCACCACATGAACCAGTTTCTCAATATGAACACAATAACACTGGGGAAGATAATGCAGATGCACATCTTAAACGACAAGTAATGGGAAGAGAGGTTGTAGTGGCTATAACAAATGGTCAATTAGATTTTGGTCCATGGGAGCAAATCTTCTATGGAGAGTTTGATGGAAAAAGACCAAAGCGAGTTTTGGTTAAAATTATTGGTGAGTAATTATCCGAAATCTGCATCACGTTTTTGACTTTGGGATTCATTCTTTCTTGCAGCCGCTCTGAATTCTTCATCATGATTTTGTGGTCCGTGACCGCATTTTACACATGCAATTTTGAACCCATCTTCATATTTTTCATATGTTTCACATCCACAAAAGCATGCCATGATTAAATATTATTTCTAAGATGATATATCTTTTGGGATAATGTTTTTGTTATGAAGATTTGCAGCATTCGCCCATTGGAATTTTATGATCATGGGGACATTTTCTTGGATGTTTTAACATTGTACAAAGCGCATCGGTAAATTGTTTGTTCATATGATGTTCAATCCCACATACCATTTCTTCATCAATTTCTACTTTGAGAGCACTATCCATCAGAACTTCTAATAATCTACTATTTCTCATCATACTAGAACCAATTTTTTCTCCATCTTCTGTGAGTTTAACTCCTGCTTTATTGTAATTTACCAAATTCTTTCCATTTAGTTTTTTGAGCATTTGAACAACACTAGGTTGTCTGACATTGAGCATTTTAGCTATTGTGCTAATCTTAACTTCTTCTCCTCTCTCTTTAATGTGCCAAATTGCCTTTAGATACATTTCAACATGTTCAGCATCAGCAGTTCCTACAAACAGAACTTCTTCATCATCTAGAGAATCCATACTATATCACCTTTGAATCTTTTAATAAATATTCAAAGTAATTTCGTGCAAATCCTGCTAGTCCTGCATGATCTGCCCATATTGCTACAACATCTGATGAATTTGTTCCTCCAATCTCAGGGCCTAAAAGAATCACAACATATCTTTTGTCTGAAATTATGCCTCCACCAAACAAACCCTTTTTGATTTTTACAGTTGCAACTCTCTTGATTGCCTTGATTGATTCCTTGTCCATCTTATCTGATGTTAATATTGTAATATCTACTCCTTTGTCATGAAGTGATCTTAGTTTTGGTAATGCTTGTTTTACTAGTTCTTCTCCAGCTTCTGGTAATGCTATCATTACTTCATTTCGGCAAGTCTCTACCATTTCTAAAATTTTAGCTGCAATGTTTATAGCTCCTGAGAGTACCCAAATATCAGGTCTTTCACTTGTTCCACTTTTCTCATACAATGGTACTAATTCATTTAAAATTACACTTTGATTCTGAGAAAAATCATTTTCCATTTTCTGCTTTGTAGTCTCTAATCCTGTTGATGGTGATTTTGCAAAATATTTTGTTGGTCTTGCATCATCTGAACCAATCCAACCTTTGTCTTCTAGAGTTCCTAACACTTCGTAAATTTTAGAATATGGAACTCCTGACTTTTGACTTAGGTCTGATGCTGTTAACTCTCCTGACTTGAGCAAAGCAGCAAATGTTCTGATCTCATAACTTGTTAGTCCAATTTTCTCTAATGCTTTTTTTGTCTTGTCAGAGATACTCATGCGATCTAGTCGATCATTTTTGCTATTTAAATCACGCATGCCTACATCCTAAATTGCACACGGGGCCAAGTATGAAATGGATTATATACTAATTTGGAAAAATCACCGTTGTAGGCATGGCTCTAATTCAGATATCTAATCAATCAACTAAAAATTTAGGTAAAAAATCCACAATTCGATTCACTCAAAGCATATGTCCTGACTGTAACATGATACTTGATGCAGAGGTCTTTGAGAGAGATAACAAAGTCTTCATGTCCAAAGTATGTCCAACTCACGGTGAATGTGAGGAATTATACTTTGGATCTTATGAGATGTACAAGAAATTCAGCACATATTGGATGGATGGTAAAGGCGCTCATGCTCCAAACGTAATGATTGACAAATGTTCCTGTCCAAACAACTGTGGATTGTGCTCTAATCACTTGTCTCACAGTGGATTAGCAAACATGATTGTAACTAATAGATGTGATTTGACATGCTGGTATTGCTTTTTCTATGTAAAGAAAGGCCTTGAAGGCGCTTACATGTATGAGCCAGATCATACTCAAGTCAGAGCAATGATGAAGACACTAAGGGCTGAGAGACCAATTCCAGGAAACTCTATGCAGATTACTGGCGGTGAGCCAATGCTCAGAGAAGATATTGCTGATGTTATTAAAATAATGAAAGAAGAAGGTGTTGACCATATTCAAATGAACACAAATGGAATCCGACATGCAATGGATCCTGAAGCAGCAAGAGAAGTAAGACTTGCTGGATGCAACAACTTGTATCTATCTTTTGATGGCGTAACTGCTAGAACAAACCCAAAGAATCACTGGGAGATTCCATATGCACTTGATAGTTGCAGAAAAACCGGTACTACTGTAGTATTTGTCCCAACCGTTATCAAATCAATTAATGATCATGAATTAGGTGGAATTATCAGATATGCTCAAAAGAACATGGATGTAGTTCATGCTGTAAACTTCCAACCAGTATCACTAACTGGTAGAATGGGCAAGTCTGAGCGTGAGAAATATAGAATTACAATTCCTGATTGTATTCAAAGAATCGAAGAGCAAACAAATGGTGAGGTAACTGTTGATGACTGGTTCCCAGTCCCAAGTTGCATGCCATTAACAAACGTAATTGAAGCATTCTCAAGCAAGCCAAAATATGAATTATCAATTCACTTTGCTTGTGGTGCAGGAACATACATCTTTGAAGATGAAGAAACAAAGAAATTTGTTCCATTAACAAAATTCTGTGACATTCAAGGAATGCTGGAATTATTTGAAGATAAAGCAGAAGAGATTCGTTCTGGTAAAAACAAGTACTTTACAATGCTTGAAGTTGTAAGGAAACTCAAAGGCTTTGTTGATACAAAGAAACAACCAGCAGGATTAGATTTGGCAAAGATGTTTGGTAACATTTTGATGAAGAGATCATTTGATTCAGTTGGTTCGTGGCATGTCAAAGGATTATTCCTTGGTATGATGCACTTCCAAGATAAATACAACGAAGACTTGGAAAGACTACAAAGATGTGATATTCACTATCTAACTCCTGACCTTAGAATTGTTCCATTCTGTGCATTTAATGTTATTCCAGAATGGTATAGGGATAGAATCCAAAAGAAATATTCTATTACTGTAGAGGAATGGGAAGAAAGAGAAGGCGTCAAATTAGAAGATGGTCTTTATCGTGGTCTTATGAGACGTGGAGCAGGAGATGAGCTTGCTGCTGGTTGTGCAAAGAGCCAAATGTTTCATGATGCTGCCCAAGCAACAATGTAAATCTGATTTCTTAGACGAATTTTTTTCAAAAGAGTAATAACCACACAAATTATTACAAATTCATTGAATGCAAGAGCTAGCCTATTTCAAGTAGGCAATTTTGATTTCAGATTAAATCATTTACTGATAATAGGTGTCTTGATTTTGTCATTTTCAATATCTATGATGGTTCGCTCCCAAGGAGCAGACTATGGATTTGAATTAAATGAGTTTGATCCATTTTTTAATTTTCGCGCAACTGAATTTTTAGTAAATAATGGTCCATCTGCATATTTTGATTGGCATGATGATAAGAGTTGGTATCCTGAAGGAAGAAATGTTTCAGGTAGCTCACAGGTAATGTTGCATGTAACTGCAGCTATTACATATCAAATCTTTGGTGGCAATTCAGATCTATACGACTTTACAATTTTATTTCCTGCAGTTATTGGTTCGTTAACTGCAATCATAATATTTGCTTTAGTCCGGGTAGTAGGAGGAACATCTGCAGGATTGTTTGCAGCTTTACTATATTCAGTATCTGTTCCAATAATTCTAAGAGGAACATTAGGGTGGTTCAAATCAGAACCATTGGGATTGTTTTATGGACTGCTGGGGGTTTATCTATTTTTGAGCGCAATAAAGTCTGAGAATAAAAAAATTACAATCTCTAAGATGATTGCAGGAGGAATATTGTTGGGATTTGGTCTTGCATCTTGGGGAGGAATTCAGTTTTTCATAATTCCTGTAGGCATATTTCTGCTTGCACTTCCATTTCTTAGAAAAGATTTTGGAATTCTGATATGGAGTATTCCGATGTTTGTAATTTCATTTTTGGCAACTGTAATGATGTTTGAGAGACCAGGGGCAGGGTTTGTACTTGGCTTGGGAGGAGTTTCATTAATTGCACCCACTGCTTTTTTTGTTGTATGTAGTTTTATTCAAAAGATCAGCAAACCTGAAAAAGTAATACGAAATTGTTTGTTATTATTATTAGCAATAATCCTAGTGGGTTCTGCTTTAATTATTATCAATGCTGATTCTCAATTTTTGCCTCTGCCAAGTTTTAGATATCTTAATGCAATTAATCCATTTTTAACGACTACTGATCCTTTGGTTGACTCTGTTGCCGAACATGCAACAACTACCATCTCACAATCATTTTTCATGCATTCTATTTTGATGATTTTTGCTGGTTTAGGTGCATGGATCCTTTTCAATAAAATAAAATCTAGTTCTCTTAATGCTTTTTCAAATGATATGATTTGGTTTGCATTAATTTTTGGAATTACGGGCGTATATGTAAGCTCTGCATTTTTGAGATTGGAATTATTTGCATCCCTTTCTATAATTATTCTTTCATCAATAGGATTATCAATAATTCTAAAAGAAATAATTAATTTCAAAAAACCAATTTTTACTAATAAAGATAAAATAATAAAATTTTCTAGCGTCGGTGTTATCCTGATTTTTATAATTTCTCCGTTAATGACACCTGCTAATGGAAATTGGATTTCTGTTGTTGATGTTCCTCCAACTATCCTTAATGGTGGAACAAACTATCAGATTGCAACAAATGATTGGAAAGATACACTAGAATGGATTAAAGTAAACACTCCGCCAGATTCTGTTGTTACTGCTTGGTGGGATTATGGATATTGGATTACCACAATGTCCGATAGAACTACACTTGCAGATAATGCAACAATTGATGCAATTCAAATTCAAAATATTGCCAAGATTTTTCTTAGTTCACCTGATGACGCATGGATGATGCTTCAAGAAATGGGAAGTGATTATGTTTTAGTTTTTGTTGCAGCACAAAAACTAAACATACCTGATGAAAGAAATCTTTACCTTTTATCTGGTGGAGGTGATGAATCCAAAAAACAATGGTTTATGAGAATTGCAGGTGAACCAGTAGCAAAGTATCTTCAGACAGATGGAATTAGTGGAACTGACTATTTCTGGAATGAGACATTACTAGGCAAAATGATCCCTTTCTCAACTCTTGCATATGTTAATTTCAATAACAACCAACAATCTGCTGTATATGTTCCTGGATATACAGGGGTATATGTTGATGATATAAAATATCCTTCAGACGGTAATGGGCCATTACAATTGGTATATGCATCACCCTCATTTACTGACCAAAAAGTAGGGCCGGTAATTGGAGTTTTTGTTTATGAAGTCAATGATGAGTATAGTGCCACAAATCTTTTTGAATAAATTCACTAAATGTTCTTTTAAAATTTCTACACTTTAATAATAAGAAATTATGCAAAAATCAACATTGAAAAAAAAAATTTTGTTAGTTGGTTGCGGTAATATTGGAAGTCGCCATCTTCAATCATTAACTAAATTACCATATGAAACAGAAATCACAATTGTTGAACCAAACAAAAATTCTCAAATAATTGCAAAAAAACGTTTAGAAGAAATGACTTTTAATGGTTCTAATTTTGTTTTCAAATGGAAAACATCTCTTGATAAATTAAAACCAAGTGATTTGGTAATAGTTGCAACCCCTTCTAATGAAAGAGTTAATCTCCTTAAAAACTTGCTTGAAAACGGTCATTCGACATTTTTGATAGAAAAAATGGTTTGTCAATCTAAAAAAGAATACCAGTTTATTCAAAAACTTATAAAAAAATCCAAGGCAAAATGTTGGGTTAATACATCTAGACGATATTATGAATCCTATAAGTCAATCAAAAAGATTTTTTCTAAAAAAACAAATTTGATTGTGACTGGAGGAAATGTGGGTCTAGGTAGTAATGCTATTCATTATATTGATTTATTTTGTTGGTTTAATGATACTATAGATATTCAATTAAATGGGGATTTTTTGTTTGAAAAGATTTTCCCAAGTAAACGTGGAAATCACTTTAGTGAATTTGCAGGTGTAATTATCGGAAAAAATCTCAAAAATTCTTCATTATATCTAAATTTTTCAGATTTGAAAAATTTTCCTGTGACTGTAAGACTTTTTGATAAAGAAAATGATCTATTTATTGATGAAACTAATCAAAAAATTCTTAGTTATCATGGAAACTCGAAAATAACTCGAAATTTTAAGATAGATCCACAAAGTGATTTAACTGTTAAAATGGCTAGTGATATTTTAAAAAATAACAAATGTGATTTACCAACTATTGATGAAAGCTATTTTACCCATAAAGAATTGTTTAGAATTTTTAATAATCATATCGAAAAAATAACAAATGAAAAAAAGGAAAAATGTCCAATAACATGAATAACCCTTCACATTCTTATGATTTGCTGACAAACTTATCGTCATTAGATTTCAAGGACAAATCAATTCTATTAATTGGATCTGGATACATGGGTGAGCATTATGCAAATGCATTATCTAGTATGGGTATTACAAATGTAACAATTTTTTCTAGAACAGCTGAAAAAGCAAAACAAATTTCTCAAAAATATGGGTTTGAATTTTATTTTGGAGACCTAGAGGATTTTTTAAAAGGAAAATCTGAAGCAGATCTTACAATTATTGCAACATCTATTGCATCCTTATTACCTACTGCAAAAAAAGCTATGGAATATGGACAAAAAAATATTCTAATTGAAAAACCAGGTTCGTTATATTATCAAGAGTTATTGAAATTAAATGATATTGTTCATGATCAAAAATTAAGAATTGGTTATAATAGATTAGTTTATCCCAATTTACATAAACTAAAAAAATTAGTTGCTGTTGAAGGTGGGATTACTTCATGTAATTTTAATTTTACAGAATTTGTTCATACTATTGACTTTCAAAAAGAAGAAAAACTTGCTTATGAAAGATGGGGTATTAGTAATTCACTGCATGTCATATCTATGGTACTAGATCTTATTGGCATGCCAAAAGAATATCTCTTTTATCAGTCAGGAAAACTAGATTGGCATCCTTCTGGCTCAGTATTTGTTGGTAGTGGTTTAAGTGAATTTGAAATACCATTTTCTTATCATGCAGATTGGGGTTCTTCTGGAAGATGGGGAATCGAAATAATGACAAATCAAAGTGCCTATAGATTGATCTCGTTGGAGGAATTGTGGATATGTCCAAAAAAAACTATTCAGTGGCAAAAAATTGATTTTGATCAATCTTACCCAAATGTAAAACAAGGATTAGCTGAACAGATCGCAATAATGTTGGATGAAAATATTGAAGAACAAATTCCTCTTGTGACCCTTAACAAAGCAGCAAAATTTAATCAAATTGCAGAAAAAATTTGCGGTTATGAACAATAGTTTTTGGCATTTCTAATAGTTTTAATTTAAATTCATATAGCATAATTGAATGAAATCATCAGACTGATTTGCCTCGATTTTTCAAAGAATCTGATTCAAAAAATCTAAAAAATTTTATAAATAAAGCCTATGGAAAAAACCACATACTAAACAACAAAATTCATTTCGATTGGCAATTTAACCAAAATCCTTACAATGAATATGAAAAATCTATACTTTTGACCGAATCAAAATCAGAAATTTCATGCCATGTTGGTTTGTTTCCAATTAATCTAAAAGTGTTTGATGAAATTAATACTGCTACATGGCTAATATCTGGTTTCACATCTGAATCATATAGAGGCAAAGGATTGTTTTCATCCATTGTCAAAAATGCTGCAGAAATTTTCGATTTTGTTCTTGTTTTGAGTGCAGGCCCAGAAGCACAAAAAGCGTATAAGAAATTAGGCTGGACAATATTCCCAAATCTGAATAGGTATGTTGCCATTTTAAATAAGAAGCGTTTTGATACGTTTGTTGGAAAAAATTCTTTTGAACAATCTGATTTTCAAAACCAAATTAATCTTGAAAGAATTAAAGTTCTTCCCAGTAATTTTGACACTTTTTGGGAGGAAACCAAGATACGTTTTCCAATAACCACTAACCGAACAAAAAATTATTTAAATTGGAGATACATCCACCATCCCTTAATAGACTATCATTTCTTAGTCTTAAAGAAAAATGATAAAATGGTTGGTTACGCGGTAATAAGATTTGAAACAAACAATGAATCAATTAAAGCGGCACGAATAGTTGATCTAATAGTAAATAAAGAAAAAGAACTTGAAATATTTCAACAAATTCTTAATTATTGTCAAAATAAGGTCGATTTTGTTGATTTCTTTTGTAGTGGAAATTTTTTTGAAGAAGTTTTAAAATATCTTAAATTCTATAATGTTTTAGATTCTGTACCTGTCGTTTTTAATCCGTTAGATCCTAATCGTAAACATGATCTAAATCTGCAATTTACTTCAAAACTAAAAAACTCTGAATTAAATAAATGCGAAAATTGGTATATTGTTAAGGGAGACTCTGATCAAGATCGTGCAAATTAAAATAGTTATGTATCATTATGTTAGACAAATTCAGGACAGTAAATACCCAAATATCAAAGGATTAGAGATATCTGCTTTTAAAAGACAGATTAAATGGTTTCAACAAAGATTTAACTTCATTTCTGCCAAACAAATACTAAATGCAATTTATTTTAATGAATTAGTTCCAAATAATTCAATTTCGTTGACATTTGATGATGGATTGAAAGATCATTATTCAAATGTATTCCCAATTTTAAAAAAAGAAAAAATCCAAGGAATGTTTTTTGTAAGTGGGGAGCCTCTAGAAAATCAGGTTGTTCTTTATGTACATAAACTTCAATTTATCATCGAAAAATGTCCTATCTCCAAAATTTTGAAAGAACTTATGGGTTTTATTCAAGATAACAAGTCAAAATATGATTTATTGGATTTTAATGAATATAAAAAGAAATTATCCACAACAGATCCTTTTGATGATCCTGAAACAGTATTGATTAAACGAATTCTTCAATTTGGTTTGGCTATGAATGCACGAAAACAATTCATAGATGATCTTTTCTTCAAATACGTTACAAAGGATGAAAAATCTTTCTCAAAAGAATTGTATCTATCTATGGATGATATCCATGAAATGAAAGAAGGTGGAATGTATTTTGGTTCTCATGCATATTCCCATGAATGGCTAGAATTTACACATTTGAAAAATGAACTGGAAAAAACTATTCGTTCTTATTCTAAAATAAACCCTGACAAAAATTCATGGATGATGGCATACCCATCAGGTAGCTATAATCCAACAGTGATTGATGAAATTAAAAAATTAGGTTTTAGAGCTGGATTAATTTTTGAACAAAAAGAAGCAATTTTAGATAAGGATCATGCTTTTATTCTTAATAGGTTTGATACCAATGATTTTCCACAATAATTTTATCTCGAATTTAGACTAAATTTATTAAAAGTAAATCAAAACAACGGTCATGAAATCTCTCAAAAATTCTTTTGACTTACTTGAAAAAGCTAAAAATCTAATCCCTTCTTTAACTCAAACATTTAGTAGATCTCCTTACACTTTTGTTGAAGGAACATTCCCAATTTATGCAAAAAGTGCAAAAGGTTCTCATTTTTTTGATGTTGATGATAATGAATATATCGATTATCTATGTGGCTTAGGACCAATCATCTTAGGTCATTGTTATCCAAAAGTGGACAACTCAATTACAAGTCAATTAAAGAATGGAATCTTATTTTCATTACCACATAAACTAGAAATTGATGTTTCTGAACAAATTTGTGATATTGTGCCAAGTGCAGAAATGGTAAAATTTTCTAAGACTGGTTCAGGTTCCGCTACTGGTGCAGTACGTGGAGCAAGAGCATTTACAAAAAAAGATAAAATTGCTTATTGTGGTTCTGGTGGAGTATGGCATGATTGGTATGCTGCCATAATTAGTAGAAATCAGGGGGTTCCAGAATTTAACAAAGATCTGATTTATCCTTTTGATTATAATGATTTTGATGGATTGGAATATATTTTTGAACAAAATAAAAATGAAATTGCATGTGTTTTCATGGAGCCCACAATTTTTGAAAAACCACAAAATAATTTTCTTGAAAAAGTAAAGAAACTTACACATCAAAATGATGCTGTATTGATATATGATGAAATTGTGACTGGTTTTAGATTCTCAAACGGTGGAGCACAGGAACTTTTTGGTGTTGAGCCTGACATAACAGTCCTTGGAAAAGGAATGGCTAATGGCATGCCGCTTTCAGCAGTTGCGGGAAAGAATGAGTATATGAAAATTTTTGATGACGTGTTTTTTTCTACAACCTATGCGGCTGATACCTTGTCTCTTGCAGCAAGTTCAGCTACTATTTCTGAATTTCAAGAAAAACCGGTTGTAAAAACTATTTGGGAAAATGGAACATTACTTATGGAAGGATTCAACAAGCTTTCTTCTGAAAACTCTCTTAACTTAAGTTTTGAGGGATACCCTGTAAGGATAAAAGTCGTAGGTAAAGATAACAAAGGCAATGATTCCATTCTCTTACGAAGTTTGTTTATACAAGAAATGGTCAAGAAAGGAATTTTTCTTCATCCTGGAGTAGAATATATCTCATTTTCACATACCTCAGATGACATTGACTCTACTTTGCAGGCTTTTGCCGACTCAATTTCAGTTTTGAAAAAGGCATCTGATGAAAATAATTTTGAATCATATCTGGAGGGCAAACCATCCAAACCCGTCTATTCCGTTTTAAAATCTTCAATTCATAAACCAAATAATTCATAATTGTTTGGTTTAATATTCATCTAACAATTCATTGATGATTTTTTTTAATTTCTTCTGATCAATCTTCTTTGTTGTTTCAGAACTAAATTCTGACTCTGAAATCTTCTCCTTTGATCTTTCTTTAGAGATCTTATACATTGTTCCTACATCATGACAGAACGGAATCTCTGAAGGTGTTATCAGAAATTCATGGAGTCTTTCTTTGTCTCTCACTTTAGATGTTTTTATTGGTGCAATTCTCGTTTTTGGATACCGTGTTTTGTAAACATCTCTCATTGTTTTTCCTAAATCAAGAATGTTTACTGAAGGCATTTTCAAAATAAAAATTTCTCCATCTTTTGCAATATTTGTAACCCTCAAAATTAGGCTTGCAGCATCAGAAATTGACATGATAAATCTCGTCATTTTTGGATTTGTAATAGTTAATGACTTTCCAGTTTTTAGCTGTTCTTGAAAAATCTGAAAGACAGAACCTCTTGAGCCTAACACATTTCCAAATCTTACAATGGAAAATTTTGTTTTGCCTAGGCCTCTGTAAGATCCTGCATCCTGAATAATTCTTTCTGCTAACAATTTACTTGCACCCAAAGTACTGGATGGATTCGTAGCTTTATCTGTACTTATAAAGACAAATTTTGAAACATTCTCTAACAATGAAGCTTCGATAAGATTGCTTGTACCAATTACGTTAGTTTTTACTGCGTCAAATGGATTTTGCTCACAAATATCAATGTGTTTCATTGCTGCAGCATGAAAAACAATATCAATGTCTCTTATGGCAAGTTTTATTCTGTCTATGTCTCTAACATCGCCCACCATAAAAGTAAGATTTGTTTGATTGGGAAATTTTCTTCTCATTTCAAAAATAGAATTTTCATCGTTTGAAAGAATCCTGATGTTATTTGGTTTGTATTTTATTAATTCTTTTACTATTCCCATGCCTACTGAACCTGTACCTCCCGTAACAAGAATTTTTTTTTGTTTAAACTCAGACAAAATTTGATTCATTATTTTCTTACTCATGTGACTCAACTCTTACTAAGATCTGATTTTTAAATTTTGTACTAATTTCCGACATTTTTCTTTAAACCACTCTCACTACTACTTTCAATAATTTCTAGTATTTTTAAAATTTGAAGATCTTCTTTAAACGTATATGGTTGCTCTATTTTTTTTTGTATTGAGTCTAAAAATGAACTCATTTCTTCAATGTATGGGCCTTCTCCATGAATGTAATTTTCCTCAACTATTCCATCATCAACTTTATTTTCAGTCCATCCATTTTCATTTGTATAATACTTTACATTCTTTTCAGACCAATCAGCAAGAATTACTCCTTTTTCTCCTAATATCTTCAATTGCCTAAATGGAAATCTTGCAATCACATCTACAGTTAGAGTGGATTCCATCCCATTCTCAAACTCTAAAAGAATATTGTAAATATCATCAATATCCACCTCAAGATGTGATACCTTGGATTTATGTCCAGAAACAGTCTTAATTTTTCCAAACAAATCTGTTAACCAAATCAATTCAAACGGGACAATTTCACGGCACGCCCCTGTTTCCTTTTTAGCAACATAAAATTTTCTATAATCTTCCCAAGGATGCCAATCGGGGAGATATTGACCAGAATGATATAAGAAACTAAGAGGTTTTCCAATGATGTTTTTTTCAAGTATGGTTTTTATCATTTTTACAATCGGATGATATCGCATTGTACAAGAAGGCAGTCCAACAATGTCGTTCTTCTCAAGCATTTTGATGACTTCTAGCATATCATCTTGCACAACACTTGCTTCTGTAAAAAAATGAATATTGTTTTTTATTGCAATTTTTGCATATGCCATATGAAGATCAGGAGGAGTTGATATTATCATGGCATTGGGTTTTTCTTTGAGTGCCTGATTGATATCTTGAAAAGACCTAACTCCATATTTTTCTAAAACTTCTTTACATCTATCTTCCCTAGGATCAAATCCTATGATTTCTTCTTGTCTTAGGTACTGCATATTTCTAATTCTCCTCTTCCCCATTGAACCTAAACCGACAATCAAAATTTTCAATTATTCCATCCTTTTAACTTGCTTTTTTCCTTCTTAATATGTAATTTCATAGAAAACAAAACACTACTTTCATGTGTAAAATTTAACTTTTAATACATATTAGTTAGAATTAGAAGACTCATTCAATTGTCGCATCGAAAAATTCCTCTATATAAAATCAATACTAACAGAAATGATGTTAATTCGGTTTCTAAAATAGTCAAAAAAAATATGAATTGGGCTATAGGTCCTGAAATTGAAAAATTTGAAAAGAAATTAGCAAACTACGTTGGAAGTAAATTTTGTGTCACATTCAATTCAGGAACATCAGCTCTTCATGCATCATTACTGTCTATTGGATTGAAATCTAATGAAGAGGTGTTGGTTCCATCTTTCACGTTTGTTGCAACTGCTAATTCTGTGCTTATGGCAGGTGGAATTCCGCATTTTGTTGATATTGAAAAAGAAAAATTCGGATTAGATCCTGCTTTAACTGAAGAATCTATTGACAAAAAAGTTAAAGCGATAATGCCCATTCATTATGCAGGTTTACCGTGCAAAATTGAAGAATTACGTAAAATCGCAGATAGAAAAAAAGTTTTTCTTATTGAAGATGCAGCTGAATCTTTAGGTTCTATATTAAACAAGAAAAAAGTAGGCTCATTTGGTGATCTGTCTGTACTTAGCTTTGCGCCAAATAAAATAATTACAACTGGAGAGGGTGGAGCTGTACTGACTAATTCTGAAAAATTTTATGAAAAACTAAAGCTTCTACGTTCTCATGGAAGGTTAGAAAATTCTAATTATTTCTCATCATCGCAAAAACCGGAGTATGTGCAACTAGGATATAACTGGAGGATGGCTACGATGGTTGCAGCATTGGGAATTTCTCAACTTTCCAGAATTGAAAAACTTATTGCAATGAGAAGAAATAATGCAAAATTCATTTCAACAAAAATAAAGAAATTTTCTGAAATAACTATTCCACCAGAACCAAAAAACAATAAACATGTGTTCCAGCTCTACTCTATTTTATTACCTGATTCAAAAATAAGAAATGATCTAATGCAATTCCTTGGAAAAAGAGGAATTATGACTAAAGTTTATTTTGAGCCAGTACATAGAACCCCATTTTATAAAAAAATTACATTGGATAAATTCAAACTAGATAATACTGAGGAAATATCTGACAGAATCCTGTCCTTACCTATTTACCCAGATTTGCAGCAAAAAGATCTTCAGTATATTACATCTTCAATTTCTGATTTCTTCAAAAATTGATTCTTTCAATTTTTCTAATATACTCAAGAAGTAATCGCAATTCATTCAAATCAAAACTAACTGGATTATCCACAAAAGATCTTGTTTTGTCTGATGTTATGTGAACTTCTATTATTCTTGCACCGCATACGGCAGCTGTTATTGGTGCAATAATTTCTGGACAATGATTCGAAAATCCGTCAAAATCCCTTATATGTTGAAATTGCAACTCATTTAATTCACAAGGATATTTTGGGACTACATATAGCCACTTAATTTGTGGGTCTTTCCAATATTTGGAATTCTTAGGTGATTTCTCTGAACTTATTATGACTTCTTTTTTAGTTTTTTTTATTTTTTTGACTAACTCTGTCTCCACATCCTTCAAAAGACTTCTGCCATCATATTCGCGTAATTTGAACCGACTTACAAATGGATTAAGAAATTCAACTGCTTCTGGAAACATTGGAGTAGAAAACCATTCGATTCCTATTGATTTTGCCAAATTATCTATAATTTCAATATTTTCTGGTAAAATTGATGATTTTATTAGACGCTTACTTTCAGGATGATCTTTTATCATGTCTTCAGAAAATGATTGGAATTTCACAGCATCACATCCTGCATTTTTTGCTGCTTGAATCATTTCTGAGGCTATTTTTTTATCTCCGTCCCAGTTTACTCCTATCTCAGCTACTACAAAAAACATGATAAATTTCTCCCTAATTCATATAAATACTCTAATCCGTTCTTAAATGATTTGACAAGAAAAATCTCAATCACTACTGGAACAAGGGCAGAATATGGAATTTTACGACCTTTGTTATTTGAAATACAAAATAGCAAATCCTTGGAATTGTACCTTTTGGTAACTGGCATGCATTTATCTGAAAAATATGGAAAAACAATCAATGAAATTAAAAAAGACGGCTTCAAGATTTTCTCAAAAATCCCAATGATGCCAAACAAAGATTCTACATTAGAATCAACAAAACAGTTAGGACATGCAATTATTTTATTTTCTCAAGCTTTTGATAAAATTAAACCTGACATAAATCTAGTTTTAGGAGATCGAGATGAAATGTTGGCATCTTCAATAGCTGCATATCACATGAATATTCCTAATGCCCATATTCATGGTGGAGATCGCTCAAAGGGTGGAATTGATGAATATAATAGACATGCTATAACAAAAATGTCTAATATCCACTTTGCAGCATCCAAAAAAAGCAAATCTAGAATTATTAAAATGGGCGAAGATCCAAAACATGTTTTTTTCACAGGTTCTCCAAGTATTGATGATGTTGTATCAAAAAAAATAATCGGAAAAGAATTTTTAGAAAAAAAATATGATATCAAATTTTCTGGAGATGAGATTATTCTTTTACAGCATTCTGTAACTACACAGATTGATGAAAGTGAAAAACAAATACTATCTACTTTGGATGCAATTAGAAAAATTGGAAAGAAAACAATTGCTATAGCTCCAAATTCTGATCCTGGAAACTCCGCTATATTTAGAGCATTAAAAAAATATTCAAAAAAATTTGATTTTATTAAATTCTACAGTAACGTTCCACGTGATGATTATTTGGGATTTTTAAAATATGGGGGAGTTCTAGTTGGAAATTCTAGCAGTGGGATGATTGAAGCAAGTTATTTTGGAATACCTGTAATAAATATTGGAATAAGGCAGATAGGACGTGAACATGGTAAAAATGTAATTGATGTAGACCATTCTAGCAAAAAAATTCTCCAAGCCATAAAAAAATGCTTAAAAACAAATGTTGTTAGAAAAACTGATAAGATCTATGGTGATGGAAATTCCTCCAAAATAATTATAAAATACCTTGAAAATATCAAATTAAATAACGATATCCTCAAAAAGCAAATTAGATATTAGAATTTAGAAAAAATATGACTGTGTGGAAAAAACCAGAAATCAAACATGGAAAACCTACAAAATATAACTACATTGTTCAATATCCTGAAAAATTAATTTTGGGAAAAAATTTTGATATTGGAACTTTTTCATACATCAATAGTTCTTATGGTGTTGAAATCCAAGATAATGTCAAGATTGGTTCTCATTGCTCCATTTACTCTAATTCTACAATAGACTCTAAAAAAGGAAAAGTTATTCTAAAAAAAAACTGTAAGATTGGCACTCATAGCACTGTCATGCCTAATGTGACAATTGGTGAAAATTCTATTGTGGCTGCATATTCTTTTGTGACTCAGGATGTTCCCAATAATGAAATCTGGGCTGGCGTTCCAGCTAAAAAAATTAAAAAAATACCATATAAAGATTGATTCAAATTTTTGAATTTTTTAGTTTTATTTTCGTTGATTTGCTTTCAAAATTTTTTTTATAAATTTCTAATAATCCTTCATTTATTTTTTTTAATTCTGGTTTATCGGAAAATAACTTAGTTATGTCGAAAAGTGAGAATGGTTCTTCTAGATTTTTATAAATTTCTTGGAATAATTGATAATCTTCAGGATAATCCAATGTGAGACGAATAGATTTTTCATCTGACTTTATTTTATCTGATGAAAGGTACTTGATTTTAAACAATCCTGTTTCTGTAAAGAATTTACCCCAACCAGTTTCAGTGTCGTTTGTATCTTTTTTTTCCCAAATTTTTTCCAGAGCTTCAAATTTTATTCCAATGGGTGTTGTGCCTAAAGGCAGATCCTTCCAAGCAACATAATCATATTTATTTCCTGAAAGGACATTGTTGGTTTTTTCTATAAATTCTGGTTCACAAAAAATATCATCACCATCAATATTGATTATATTTTTTATGTTGAATTCTTTTGCAGCATGATAGTATCTGTCAATGATGTCTTTTTCCTTACCACGATAAATCTTGATATTCATTTTTTTTGCTAAATTAACAATTTTATCATCTTCAGAATTGTTGGTTGTACATAATACAACTTGTTGTATTCCTCTGGATCTTTTTATTCTCTCTACTAGACGTTGAAAACATGGTTTTCCTGATAAGTCAAGCAATGATTTTGCTGGTAATCTTGAAGAAGATAATCTGACTGGAACAAAAGCAGCAGTATTCATAATTTTTCTATCCAAATCGTTTATTCACAACTTTCTAACTCTTTTATGATTAAATTGACTGCCTCTTTACCCTCTTTGTGAATGAATCTTTCAATATGGTAGTCCGGAGTTAACCCCTCATTAATAAATTCATTTTGTTTCTGTTCATATTCATCTATTGATGTAACAAATGGAATGCTATCAATTCCTATAAAATTCAAATTGCTTTTTAAATTAATTATGATTACCGGTTTATTTTTAATTGCAGCTTGAATTAACAATGTGGAACCCTTTCCTACAATTATTTCTGCATTGTTTATCAATGACTCTACATCGATATTTGAACTACCTTCTAACAAAATAATACTATTTAATTCTCCAATTTTTTCTTTATAGAATTGATTTGATAGTGATGGATGTAATTTTACAACAAGTCTATATCCCTTTGGTAAAACTATGTGGATTTTTTTAATCGTAAAAATTTCTTCTTCTAATGACAAAATATATTCAAGCTTATTTAGATTTGCACCAGCAATATACAAAATGTATTTACCAAATTCTGAATTTTCAATTTTCTCATTTTGAATTTGCCAAAACCCTACTTTTTTTATTAAATTTGAAGGGTAATTTCTATTTTCTAATATTTTTTTGTGGTACTCTCCCCATACAAGATATGTTGGAAGAATTTTTTTATCAAAATTTTTATGAATCAAAAAACCCATGTTAACTGGAATCTCTGAACTAATTATGCCACCTTGTGGTGTGATGACTTTTTTATGTATTTGTGATGCCCTAAAACAAAGTGCTCTACCTGCAGGACTGATTGAGTCAGTCGTAAAAATAATTCTTGGATTATTCTCAATAAAATATTTTTTTGAAATTTCTAACTCAAGCCTTACAAATGCTAATAATCGGGGAATTTGCTCAAGAAAAATTCTGTTGAATAATTGAAACGAGTCTACATCTTCAATTTGAAATACCTTTCTAAATGAATGTTGATCTTTTAACTCTTCAAATTTTTTTGAATAAAATTCTGTATTATTTTTAAACATTTTCAAGTCTGAAAAAGATGAATATCCGATCCAAGGATAAAATATTCCAGAAAAAATCATTAAGAAATTTTGTAAAATATTGCTGATTCCTTTTTTTGTTCCTGGTAAATTGCGAGATATAAAACTAAACTTTTCTCTATTTTCAAAAAAATATTCTGTAAATTCATTTACATAATGATCTATTATTAATTTTTGACCTTTTCTATTTTTTTCTAATGCTGAACTCCCATGTTTTAAAAAAACTCCTATTTCAGATTTATTTTTTGGATTCTTGATAAATTTTAAAAATAACATTTCAACAAACAATTTGATTTTATACAATAAAGAATCTGAATCCTTCGAAATTTTTTTCATAAAATATTTATTATAATTTGCTGAAAATTTGTACTTTTTTTTAAATATTTCAAGAATTTCCTTGATCGGAAAATCAAATGTTCCGATTACTTCTATTTCATTTGGA
Organism: Nitrosopumilus sp.; assembly: GCF_025698945.1. Classification (NCBI taxonomy): domain Archaea; kingdom Thermoproteati; phylum Nitrososphaerota; class Nitrososphaeria; order Nitrosopumilales; family Nitrosopumilaceae; genus Nitrosopumilus; species Candidatus Nitrosopumilus sp. The sequence continues at coordinate 57,757 of NZ_JAILWM010000005.1, read as the reverse complement.
TTGTATTTTTTAAGCAAAAATTCTATTCCTTTAATATTGTAAAATATGTCAAAAACTCCGTTTTTTGATTCCCAAACTGTATCATAAATAAACCACCACAATGAGGTGTTCTCAAAATTTAGTGTCTCAACAATTGTTTTGTTTGAATTAATTTTGGTTTCTGTGAAACTGTTAAACCATTCTAATGATGAACTAACTACTTCTTTCCAATTTTCTTTTGATTGCACAAATCTATGAAAGTTTAAAACTATGTATTTTTCGTTACGTAGAATCTCTTCTCGTAGTAAATCGTAAGTAACAACAAGTGAATTTGGGTTTTTTTCAAACTTTAACTCGTCTGGATTTTTGTTAAGGAAAATAATTTTTCTATTTTTATTCATGTTTTTCTAAAAATTCAAAGACTCCATTTGTTTTTAATCTTTAATAATCTCACAAAATTCTGGCTAGAAATTTTCATATCTAATGTTAAATTTTTTGATGTTCATCTAATCCATTTGAGGTATTTCTCAAATATGTTAATTAATGTCCATCTAATATCTTTGACGTGAAAAGGAAAATTCTTTTTTGGATTGATGATGGACTCATACAGTTTGGTATTTCTAGTTTTTTACAAAAAAAGTATGAGCATGAACTTTATGCAATAATTGATACAAATTATGTTACACGAAATTTCTTCAAAACTCAAAAAATAGTTAAATTCAGAAAATTTTGGCTGTACAGAGATTATCTTTCATCAAAACCTCATCAAATTGATTTTGACTATCTAAAATATTTTGAAGAAAAATATATGATTAATTTATGGCAATTGGCGTATTCTGAAAGAAGATTTTATCGCTTTAACGAGTATCATAAATTTACCTATGACGAAATTCTGTCAGTTACAGAAGATGAATGTAAAATATTTGAATCCGTAATAAATGAAGTAGACCCTGATTTTTTGTGTATTTCTGTCACTGATCTGCACAGAAATTTTCTTTTTTGTGAATTGTGTAGAAGTAGAGGTATTAAAATTCTGATGTTTAACCCAACAAGATTGTCTAATAGAGCAATAATTTCTGAAGATTACGACAAAATAGATGGTTTTGATAAAACGAATGTGAATTTTTCATCATCGTTACATCTTTCTCCTGATGATTTGAAAAATTATATCAAAAAAAAATCTGCTTATGAGTATATTGAAAAAGGAATCAAAAAAAAATTCTCTAACCAAAAATACAAACTATCAAAATTTGATATTGTTAGAAGACATTTACATTTTCTCTTTAAGGTCTGCAATGATGATTATAGAAAATTTTATGAAAATTGGGGACATACAAAAATTAAATTTTTAACAAAATCTGATTTTATTTTACCTTTCATTATTAAGCGTTGGAAAATGCAACGTTTCTTGGATAATAATGCAGTTCAAGAAGTTGATTTATCAAAACCCTTTGTATATTATCCACTTCATCATGAACCAGAGCGAACCATTCTTTTCAGCTCACCTTATTTTACAAATCAACTCGAGGTAATTAGAGACATTGCAAAATCAATACCTGTTGGATTTCAATTGTATGTTAAAGAACACTTTTCTATGAAACTAAACGCATGGAGAAATTCTTCATTTTATAAGGAAATTTTAGATTTGCCTAATGTTGTTTTAATCCATCCAAACGTAAAACCAGAATTATTGATGGAAAACTGCCAATTAGTTACAACAATTACAGGCTCTTCTGCTTTTGAAGCTGGATTTTATGAAAAACCATCCATTATTTTTGGGGAAACCAGTTATGATTATCTCCCTTTTGTTAACCGATTGAAAAATAGAGAAGAACTGCTTCCTTTAGTTAAAAAATGTCTTAATACAAAATATAATTATTCTACTCTTAATCACTACATAGAATTATACGAAAAAAATTCTTTTGAATTTGACAGACTTAGATTAATGCAAGAAATAGCCACACAATTACATGGTTTCAACGGAATGACAAAAGAAGTTAAAATCACAGACTTCCAAATGCAAAACTTCTTAGATAATCATAAGGAAGAATTTGAAACCCTGACATCAGAATATATGAAAAAAATTGAAAAAAATTCTAATTAATTCTAGAAAACCTTTTTTATTAATTAAAATAAAACATTTTAAATTTTCTGTTTTGGGTTCAGAAAAATTTCTCTCTAATCAGTATTTCTTTTAATTCTTTCTTAGATAATAATTCTGCATTCTCTGAAGAATAATCCATTTTCCATTTGTCCTTGTCCACTGGAGTTCCGTTAATTTTTATTTCTCCCCCCGTTTGCTTCTCATGTATTATAAAATCCTGTTCGTTTTCATAGGTATTTCTGAATTCTTCTCTGTTGATTAAAATTTCATGAAACTTTTCACCTGGACGAACAGACATCTCTTCCACTTGGTTCTTACAATTTGTTAATTCTATAATTGCATCTTTCATATCGTTTAATCTGTAAGCCTTAAGTTTTGGTACAAATATCTCTCCGCCCTTACCATTTTTCAATGCTCTCATAATTAATTCCAAAGCTTCATTCATTGTAATAGTAAATCTAGTCATTGAAGGATCCGTTATAGTAATTTTTTTCTTTTCAACTATCTGCTTTCTTATTATTGGTACAATCGAATTACTACTTCCCAAAACATTACCATATCTAACACACAAAAATTTTATGTCGCGATTCCCTTTGTAATAATTTGCTGAAACAAATAATCTTTCCATCAAAAATTTTGTTGCACCATATGTGTTAAAAGGTGAAACAGCTTTATCTGTTCCAATAGCTAAAGCCATTTTTACATTGTTATCTAGGCAAGCTTCTATCAAATTTTGTGTACCATCAACATTTGTTTTAACCGCTTCAAATGGATTGTATTCTGCTACTGGTACATGTTTTAAGGCAGCTGCATGAATTACTATATCAATTCCTTCGAGCGCACGTGAAAGTCTATGAAAATCACGAATATCTCCAATCAAAAATCTTAGTCTTTTGTCTTGTATTCCTGATTGCATCTGAACTTGCTTTGACTCATCCCTACTGAAAATTCTGATTGTGTTTACATTCGTTTCTAACAATTTCGCTGTGAGGGCTTGTCCTAGGGAACCTGTTCCACCTGTAATAAGGATTTTTTTCCCATCAAACATGAAAGTCGTTTTTGAGTAAAGAGTAAAAGTCTTACTTATCAACACACTTACAATCATTTAATTTGTTTGTAACTGAATAAATTCAATTTTATAGTTACGCAAAGAAATACTAGTATGGCCGTAGAAATTGGATGTATTATTCAGGCTAGAATGGGTTCCACACGATTGCCTGGAAAAGTAATGCAGAATGTAACTGAAAAAAAACCCCTAATTCATTTTCTATTAGATCAGTTAAAAGGTTCTAGCCAGATAGAAAAAATAGTTGTTGCTACAACAACCTTGCCTGAAGACAATATAATTTTTGATTACATTGAAAATCTTGGGGTTGATTGTTTTAGAGGAAATCCATTTGATGTATTGAATCGATATTATGAATGTGCAAAAAAATTTTCATTTTCTAATATTGTACGTATTACCTCTGATAATCCTCTGATAGATCCAAAGATCGTTGACAGTGTAATTACAAAATTTAAAACAGGATCTTTTGATTATGTAGCTAATTGTATTGAACGGACTTTTCCATATGGAACTGAAACTGAAGTTTTTTCATTTCGTGCATTAGAATCAGCTTCAAAAAATGCTCATTCTGATAATGACAAAGAACATGTCACCCCATATTTCAGGAATAATCAAAAATTCCGAACATTTGATCTAAAATATTTTAAAGATATTTCCAAGTTAAGATGGACTGTTGATACAAAGTCAGATCTTGAGTTTGTAAAAAAAATCATCTCAAAAATACATACAAGACCAATTCTTTTAGATGATATTCTGAATTTGCTCCAAAATGATTCTGAATTATTAAAAATTAATTCGTCAAAACTATAAAGCATAAATTAATTTAACTAGTCACTACACGTATAATTCAGTTGAAAAAAATCAAACTATTTGATCCGGTCATAAATGCTGATGAACAAACAGCTGTTTCAAGAGTATTAAAAAGCCGGTTTTGGGCATCAGGCAGTGGACAAGGAAATGTAAATCTTTTTGAGAAAAAATTTTCTGAATATGTTGGCAGTAAAAGATGTGTTGCTGTAAACAGTGGTACTTCAGCATTACATTTGGCACTTTCACTCTATGATGTTAAAGGAAAAGAAATTATTGTACCATCTATGTCTTTTGTATCTACTGCTCATGCAGCTCTGTATAATCAGGCAAAGCCTGTGTTTGTAGATATAGATCCCACTACTTTATGCTTAGATCCAAAAAAAGTTAGAGCAAAAATCACAAAGAAAACAGGCGCAATTTTAACCGTTCATTTCGGAGGGATGCCTTCAAATATTTTAGAACTATCAAAAATTTGTAAAGAAAATAAAATTCCGTTGATTGAAGATGCTGCACATGCAACTGGCAGTTCATTTAATGGAAAGATGATCGGTTCGCATGGAGATGCAGTATGCTTTAGTTTTCATCCTGTGAAAAACTTGGCCATGCCAAACGGGGGATCTATTTGCCTTAATAACAAATCATCTACAATTCACAATAAACAAAAACTTGAGTCATTACGATGGTGTGGAATATCAAATAGAAAGGGAACAAATTATGATGTTTCTCATCTTGGTTGGAATTTTTATATGAATGAATTTTCTGCCGCAATAGGAATAGAACAATTAAAAAAACTTGCAACTTCAATTTCCAAAAAGAAAAAACTTGCAAAGAAATATTCTAAACAAATTAACACTGAACAAAAAATGCCTTTTGATAATTCATGTTCTTATCATTTATTTTGGATTCAGGTTAATAATAGAAACAAATTCATAGAAAAAATGAATAGATCTGGAATTGAAGTAGGAACTCACTACAACCCGATTCATAAAATGTCTCTTTACGCTAAAAAATCATCAAACTTGCCAATAACCGAAAATATTGGCAAAAAAATTGTTTCTATTCCCATACATCCAAACCTGTCTGATTCTGATGTAGATTACATTATCTCAAAAATAAATAAATTCATTTGAAATTTTCACAAAAATATTCAATTACTGCATTTGATGTTGGAATAATTTTTTCTATGTTCTTATTATGGAATGTATTGATCTCTTTCAAGTCAATTAAAAATGGTTTTGTATATTCTGTAGAATTTTGAAATTTTTGCAAAAACTCATTTTCATTTATTCTAATTTTTAATCTACAACATATGTCATAAATTTTGTTTTTGTTATCTTTTACAATTCCTAGTGGTTTAACTTCGAGAATTTGTTTATTTGAAATCCCTATTTCTTCCTCAAACTCTTTCTTAATCTTTGAAATATAATCGATTTTGTTATCTTTTATGTCTGAAATATCTATATTTCCTGAAGGTACCAATTCTATCATTCCTGGATATTCTGTACTGAATTTACCTCTTTTAGCAAAAACAAGTTTGTTATCATTTAATAATATGACTCCACTTACTCCTAACTGATTAACTTTAATTCCTAGTTTTGGCTTCTTTCTATCAGCTAAGATTGTTTTATAATCTGTAAAAAAAACATTAATCGTTGTTTTTGTCTTATTTTTTTTTATATCTATAACAACTGGCGACTTGGAATCAAACAAAGAGTTGTTTTTATTTTTTAATTCTTTCCAAATTCTTGCAATCTCTCCTTTAATCTCCTTTGAAAAAACTAAATTATGTTTTTTGAGATTTACCACGATGTCTCCCTTTGCAATAAAACTATGCTGTTTGCTTTTTTCAATTAAAGACAATATGTCTGAAGATGTTTTGTTTTTCACATTAATACAATTCAATCCTACTTTACGCGCACTTTTAATCCCATTTTCAGAATCTTCTAACACGATTACTGTCTTAGGTTTATTGATATTTGAGAGAAATTTTTCATAAATTTCTGGATTAGGTTTTGATTTTTTTATTTTATCACCACATAAAATTGAATCAAAGATTGAATGAATATTGTTATTTTTGATATATTGAAAAACAATATTTTCTTTGGCAGATGTAACAAGACCTATGTGGTAATCTTTATCTTTTAAATTCCTCAAAAGTTTTTTTCTACCAGGAAATAATTTTACATCTTTAAAATTTTCTTGAATAATTTTATCATATTGTAAATATAATTCTGTTTCCTTTTCTTTTAACCTATATTTCTTTTTAAGATATGAAATTATTTCATTCAGTGTAGGCCCATCTAATCTTTTGAAATCTTCATCATTAAATTTCAGATTTTTTGATTTCATGAACATACTGAATGATTTTTTCATCACACTCATACTGTTTACCAATGTTCCATCAAAATCAAAAATTATCCATTCGTTTTTTTTATTCATAATCTTCGGCTGTAATGCCCTGTCCGTATTCAATTTTCCTTCTTGCCTTTTTACCCTCTACATTAGAAATGTATTTTGGGTGGATACCTTTTTTTTGGTTCCCAGATCTTAAAATTCCAATATTTCTATTTTCTCTAAAGATTTCACCTTTTTTTATTGGTTTTATTGCTTGAATTGCTCTTTGGGCATATTTACGAAGTTCTTTTTCTTCTTTCTGAATTATTTTTTTACCTGAACCCAGGCTTAATTCACAATTTCGAATTGCTTTTACCATTTGTTCCAATTCATTAGGAGTTACTGCAAAGAAATGATCTGGACCCGGCAATTTATTGTGTAAAGTAAAATGTTTTTCAATTACCGATACCCCTAATGAGACAGCAGATATAGGAGCAATTATGGGATCTCTGCTATGATCTGAAAAACCTACTTTTACATTGAATTTTTCTTTTAACGTTCGGATTACTTTCAAATTTAGAGATGAAAATGGAGCAGGATATTTCGCAGTAGTCTGTAACAGTGTGATATCAGAGCCTCCATTTTCTTTAAAATGATTTAATGCCCACTCAATTTCATCCATTGTTGCAGCACCTGTAGAGAGTAATAGTGGTTTTTTTGTTTTAGCTACAAATTCAATTAGTCTACTATGCGATATTTCATACGATGCAATTTTATGTCTTTTAACATATGGATCTAATGCTTTTGCATCATTAACTGAAAATGGTGTTGACATAAATTCTATGTTAAAAGATTTACAAATATCTGCCAATTCTGGAATTATTTTATGTGGCATAGATAAATCATCAAAAATATCTCCAATGGATTCCTTTATGCCAGCTTTTGATAGATAACTTGGACTACCTGCATTTTTCACATAAACTGATTCTGATTTGTATGTTTGAAATTTTATTGCATTTGCGCCGGCATTACTGGCAGATTCAATTAACACTTTGGCCATTTTTAGATCCCTATTTGAATCACCTAATTTCCAATTGGAACCTGCTTCAGCAATAATGAATGTTCTCTTCTTCAAGATACCTTTCCCTTCTCTGAATTATAAATTTTCATTCTTCAATCTATTCCTTAATTTTTTTAAGAAGTTTATATGCAATTATCTTTTTTTTATCTTTTTTCAGATTTATCATATGAAATCCATTTTTTAAAGCAAACCAAAGAGCTATTGGTTGATCAGTTTTAACAATTACATAAATTTTCGAAAATTTTAATTTTGCAGCTTCGTTAAATAATTTCTTTATAACTTTTGTACCAATTCCTTTGTTTCTAAATTTTTTTGATATGATGTATCCGAGTTCTTGATTTATTATCTTAGCATGTCCAATTATCTTTCCATCTAGACAGATTGACCAATGCCTGTTTTTCCTTGATTCCTGTAATTGATCCTTTATGTATTGTTTATATCCCAAAATAGAAAAAACCTTTGAATTAATACTTGCATCTCTATTGTCCTGTTCATTTCTTATTGATGTTAATATTTCCCAGTCGTTCTCATTTACTTTCTTTAGAGAAATTCTTTTCATTTTACTAAGAACAGTTCATTTTAATGATTTTTAAACGAAGGGTTCAAAAAAAGGTTATTTGAACATAAATTAATGAAATATGTTTTGTGTGCTCACAGAGATTGGGCCAAAAAATTATTTGTGAAGCTGTCAAAGAAATACAAATCCTTTATTCTATTGGAAAATCCTAAAACTCTTACCTTTTCATATCTTGAACAAATTCAACCAAAATACATATTTTTTCCTGATTGGTCTTGGATAATACCTTCTAAAATTGTAAACACATTTTCATGTGTTTGCATTCATGAATCAAATCTACCTAAATTCAGAGGAGGAAGTCCATTACAAAACCAAATAATTCGTGGAATCACAAAAACAAAATCAACGGCTTTTATCATGAATGAAAAATTAGATTCTGGTGATATCTTACTTCAAAAAGATCTCTCATTAGAAGGCTCAATTGATGAAATTTTTGATCGTATGATAGAAAATGATTTTAAAATCATCTCTGAAATTATCAATGGAAAATTCAGTAGAAGAAAACAAAATGGACACCCAACAGTTTTCAAAAGAAGACTCCCAGAACAAAGCGAACTGAAAAATCTTAATTTTTCAAAGCTTTACTTGTATAATTTTATCAGGATGTTATCTGATCCATACCCAAATGCCTTTATTAAAATTGGCAAAAGAAAGATTGTCTTTAAGAATGCAAATTTTGATGGTAAAAATCTACACTGTGAGGTTAGCATAGAATGAAAATTTTAGTAATTGCTGCACATCCTGATGATGAAGTCCTTGGAATGGGTGGAACAATTGCAAAATTTACAAAATCTGGACATGATGTAAAAATTCTCATTATGGCAACGGGTATATCTGCCAGGCGTTCTGATAATTACAAAAATGAATCAAAATATGAGAGCACTCCAGTCTTAAATCAAGAAATGCTTAAACAAATCAAACTATTAAAAAATGATGCAATAAAAGCTGCAAAAATTTTAGGATCTGATAATGTTGATTTTTTTGATTTTCCCGATAATGAAATGGATACTGTTTCAAATTTGAAAATTACAAAATCAATAGAAAATTCAATTAAAGAATTTAAGCCAAATTCAATCTATACTCATTCAAATATTGATATCAATATTGATCATCGTATATTGTATAATTCTGTTTTAACTGCAACCCGACCAAATTTCTCAAATTCTGTTTGTGAAGTTATCACATTTGAAGTACCTTCATCATCAGAATGGAATTTTCCTAATGTTTTCTCTCCAAATATTTTCGTAGATATCACAAAAGAACTCAAAATTAAACTAAAAGCCATGAAAGCATACAAAAACGAAATTCGAAGTTTTCCACATCCACGTTCTTTAGAGTCTTTAGAATCATACGCAAAACGTTGGGGTACAGTATCTGGTTATAAAGCAGCAGAAGCATTTTCTTTGGTAAGAAAATTAATTTAAATTTTAATCTATTTTAGTAATTCTTCAACTAATTTCTTGGTTTGTCCAATCGGAAAAAATTTTTTCCTTGAATTAATATGCCATTCATCATTTTCAAAAAGTTTTTCTAAGTAAACTTGAAACTCTTCTGGATTGTGAGCAAATGGCAAGTCATTTATTCCCATAAAATCTGAATTATTTCCAAAATTTACTAAAATAATCGGTTTACATTTTGTAATTGCATCAAGTACAGCAGTCGTAAATTTTGCGACGATTATTTTTGAATTTTCTATTAGATCATAAATATCATGTTCGTTGGTAATTAATACACCTTTTTCATTTTTCAAAAATTTTTCATAAACATTTAACGGATGTGTAGGATGAAGTTTTACGATAATCTTTATTGAGGATGGTGTTTTCTCTCGAATTTTTTTAATCGTAAAAATTTCATCATCAAATCTGTGAATGTAATCATATTTGCCAAAATTTGCCGCTGCTAAAAATAAAATATATTCTCCTAACTGTAGCTTTTTTCCTTTTCTTGCCATAAAAAATCCTACATTTGTAATTTTTAATTTTGGATATTCCCATTCCGAAAATAATTCTTCGTAAAATTCACCCCATACGAATAACTCTGGAAGTAATCTTTGATCATAATCTTCATGAATTAAATTTCCATCTATAATGGGATTTTTAGCTTTGTGTCCAACTTGTAATGCTATCACTCGTGTTTTTGAATTTCTAAATGTATACGCTAATGCTTTTGCTCTTAAATTTAACATATCTGTTGTTACTATCTTTTTTGGTTTGTATTTTTTTGCAAAGTTTTCTGCAGATAGTAATTCTAGTTTTGCTAAAAATATGTACATTGGAAGTTTTTCCCTAAACAAGTTTTGGATCATCGGATATACATCAACTCCTTCAAAATTCCATGTTTCTCTAAACTCATTTTCATTTTCCAACTCAATAATTTTTTTCTGAATTTTTCTCTCTATCGATTTTCTTTTTAACAAAAATATTGTGGGAAAAAATTTTGTGAAATTTTTATTTGAAATAAATTCAATCTTTGACGAGTTATTTTTAAAAAATTCCTCTAATCCTCTGAAATACCATTGATTTGAATTTTCAGAAAAAATCACAATTGGTTTTTTATTACCTATTGAAATTATTTTCATTTTTAAAATATCAATTAAATACAATATTCTAGACGTTTTGACGTTTCTGGTGTCTATAACTGATTTTCTAATTAATAATTCAAAACTATATTTTGATTGAAAACATTTCAAAATTTTTGAAATGGGATAATCAAACTTTCCTATAATTTCAATTTGAGTTGGATTGTATGTTTTTAGTAAATCATTTAATGTTTCAAAATAATAAATAGATTCAAAAATTCCTTCTTTTTCAGTCCATAGAAAGTTTGATATTATCCACCAAAGCGAAAGCTCTTGAAATTTGAATAACTCTAAAATAGTTTTTCCATTTTCGAGCTTCTTTTTATGCCATTCCTTTAACCATTTCTGAGCTCTTGAATTAATTCGTGCCCAATTATTTTTCTCTTGAGCAAATCTGTGAAAATAAATTACAGGAATATTTTTTTCAATTTTTTCGTATTCTACAGATAAATCAAAAGTCACAACGCCATTTACATTTTCTAAATGTGAAATAGTGTCTAATTTCTGACTATTGCCTAAAATTATGATTTTTTTCATTTTTTAATTCCTTTAGTTCTGTAATTAGTCTATCTGATGAATTTCCATCAATAATTCCTAGTTCTTTTTCAGCAAATTCTTGAGCTTTTTCTAATTTTGTTTCTATATTGTTCTTTTCCAAAATCTTTTCTATCGTATTGGGCAATTCATTTTTATCTCTGATCACAAATGCTAATTCATTTTTTATTGTTGGTACTTCTGTATGTGCCGAAAATAAATCCATTGCAATTACAGGTTTTTTCAATCTCATTGCTTCTAATCCTACCGTCGAATATGACACAATCACTAAATCTGAAATTTTTAATATTTCATATAGATTCCCATTTTCAACAATCTTACAATTTTTTATTTTATTTTCATTAATAACTTCTTGATAAAACCTAGCGTTTTTCTCTAATGGATGTAGTTTTATAATCAATTCTAATTCGTGATTTTTCTTTATGTAACAAATTACCGCATTTACTATTTCTTTTGTTTCTGTGAAATCTGGAAGATTTTCTGAAATCAATGTGATTATTTTTTTATTTTTTTTGATGTCTAGATTTTCGCTGATTTTTTCTTGCTCTGAGTCAGATAATTCATTTTTCAAAAAGTCTAACCTATGATTTCCTGTGACTATGAGTGCTTCAGTTGGAAAATTTCCACTTTCTGAAAGAATTTTCTTGCTATTTTGGCTCCACACACACATTTTATCTGGCAATGGAAAAAGTATGTCCTTGTTTTTACCAGTGATGTGCTCTTCTTTGTGAACATAGGGTAAGATCCCTTCAAAAATTGTTCCGTGTTGAATTGATACAGTTGGAATGTGTGCTTTTTTTGCAGCATTAATGATTGATAATTGTAAAGAACCATATTCATCGTGCATCAATATAACTGAAGGTCTCTTAACTTCAATAATTTTTTTTGATGCCAATATCATTCCAGTAGCAACAAAAGCCTTCAACTCTCTTAACAACTGTTCAATATCTTCATTGATAATTTTATAAAGAGAAATTCCATCATATGTTAATGAATTGTGAAATTTCTCTGTATTTTTGCAGTTTTCCCACACAACTAGAATTTTTTTATGCTGTTCTCTAGCTCTTAAAATCATAGAAATTGTAAGAAATCTTTCCCATGGAATAACCTCCACCCCCATTGATTTTTGTCTAGATCTGTTAATAAAAAATGATTGAATCAGATTTTTGGGATTATTTTCATAATCTACAAGAACAACATCCTTGGAGTTGAATTTTTTAATAATCCCTCCAAAAATTGTATCATTCCATGCATACTCCTTCCTTAAATTATCATACTCTTTTTTCCAATTCCCAAGCTCAGTAAGAATCATTATAGATGACTCATTAAATTTTTTATTTATTGAAAAAGGAAATAACCCACGAAATATTTTTAGTATAATTAATTTTAATATGTTCAATTCTATTTTTTTCCCATTATTTTCTAAATTAGTTATTTCTGTCTTCTGAATCTTTTTACCACATAATTCTGAAATTATATGATTGATATCCCTATTTCCTTTAATCCAAATTTTTTTTGGCTCTTCAATTTTTAATAAATTCTTAATTCTTTCAATATCTGATATTAAATTTTTTATTCTATATAAAAAAAAACGATTTTCTAAAAACCAAAAAATTGTTAAACCCTCAAAGGTAAGTAATTCTTTAAAATTTTTATTATTAAAAATAGGTATATCTGCCCAATCTTTAAGCCATGCAATTGCTTTTTCATTTTCATTGTCACCATATTTTGAATAAGATGATAATGTTGTGCTTTGGTATCCTTTTATCTCAAAAAAATTCTTCAATTTTTCATTTTTGCATACAATCAAAATTTTTTCCTTTGAATCTATATCTTTAACAAATTCTAGTGCATTTTTTTCTTCAAAAATAAATACTAAATTATTATTCATAGATTTCAGTAACCTGTATGTATTATAATGATTAAATTGTGTATATATAAAAAAACATTACAAAATCACTTTTCCCAAGTTTAATTTCAAAGATAATCAAGCTAATAATTATAGATATGATAGGTATTATCAAATGTTATCTTTTTCATAATATGTCTAATATCACAGGTCATTTTTTTAGAAGACGTTGGTTAGATTTTAGAAATGGTCATGGACTTTACTTAGCTTTTGTAATGTCCTTTACAAATTTTATTCTAATCGGTTATAATTTTGCAGTTAAAAAAGCACCATTTTTAAGTGACTTTTTTGATAATACGATAGTTTTTGCTTTGGTCTTTATCGGTTTTTATATTCCGGTTGCAATGATCATTGGATATTATCACAGAAGAAAACAATATGTGGTTGAGGCAGAAGTTGGTTTACAAGAAAACTGGCCAATTGTATGGATTTTAAGATACCAGATTAGATTAATTCAAGGAGAAACAACTCCTGAAGAAAATAAAAGGATGTTAACTTATTTAGATAATATTTTAAAAAGACATAAAAAAGAAGATTTGATGTTTGATGATGAAACTAATAAAAAATAACTTATTCTAATTTTTGTTTAATAAAATCAATCTCATTAACAGGAGTTGAATTTACTCCTAATTCTACTGAACAAAAAATTGTTTGATATACATCTTTTACTTTAACACACGTGTCTGAAAAATGAAAATTCCTATTTTTAAAATTTTAGGGATATTTATTTTTGATTTCTAAAATCTTTTCAACTATTCCAAGTACATCTGAATCTAGTTCTGCACTAATCAGAATCAATCCTGCCCCGCCAATTGGAATTGTTAGTCGATAAATTTTTTCATATTTAGCTAATGCAAAAATTGGTTTCCCTATCTTATCTGCTGTTTTCTTTCTTGTAGACCAGCGATACACTGCTTGTGATAATGATAATTCTGTTTCTTCTCTTGATAAATGACTTTTTATTCCATTTCTCATTTTATCATAAAGTTCTCCATAATCATAAATGCCGACATATCTAATTTTTTTATCTGCTTCTAGTATTTCATCACAAATTTTTTCGTATTCCATATCGATCACTATTGAGGTTCAATGGTTGCCGGAGGTTTACTTGAAATTGTGTAAGTTACCCAAGTTACATCTTCAATCTCATTTGTTATTCTGTTACTCATTTTTTCTAGTAAACCATGAGGAAGTCTAGTCCAATCTGCTGTCATTGCATCAATTGAATCAACAACTCTGATCATTACAATATTGCCATACTTTCGCTCATCACCAACAACACCTACTGCCCTATCATCTCCAACTGCTGCATATGCCTGCCAAACCTTTTCATATAATCCAGCCTCCATTAACTCATCTTCAACAATTTTACTGGCTATCTTTGCAATATTTAATTTCGTTGGAGTTATCTCGCCAATTATTCTAACTGCAAGACCTGGTCCTGGAAATGGATGTCTCATGAAAAGTTTTTCAGGGACATTTAGGATTTTAGCTATCTTCCTTACTTCATCTTTGTAAAGTTCTCTTAGTGGTTCTAGAATTTCTAAATTTAGCCAATCTGGCAAACCACCAACATTGTGATGCGATTTAATTACTGCTGCAGGGCCTTTAGAAACTCCACTCTCAATTACATCTGGATACAAAGTTCCTTGAGCTAACCATTTGAATGGACCATTTTTTTCAGCAAATTCAGTAAAAACATGAATAAATTCTTCACCTACAATCATTCTTTTTTCTTCAGGATCTTTTACACCCTTTAATTTTCCAAGAAACTGCTCTTTGGCATTAACCGCAGTAAAATTAACTTTAAAATTATCTTTGAACATTACCTCAATTTCTTTTTCTTCATTTAATCTAAGTAACCCATTATCTACAAAAACACACTTTAGTCTATCTCCTATTGCTTTATGAATTAACAATGCAGCTACCGTGGAATCAATACCTCCACTAACACCACATAGGACATTTCCATCAATTTGGGAAATTTTTGCTACAGCGGTATCGATAAAGCCTTCCATTGTCCAGTCTTGTTTTGCTTTACAAACCTTTAACACAAAATTCTTGAGAATCTCTGTTCCTTGTTCTGTATGTACAACTTCAGGATGAAATTGAATTCCAAATACAGATTTTTCTTTTGATGAAATTGCTGCTGCTTTTGCACTTTCGGTATGACCTATTACTTGAAATCCTGGTGGTATTTCTTCTGCTTCATCACCATGGCTCATCCATGCTCTAACTGATTCACCTACCCCATTAAGCAGATCTGAATCATTATCAATTGTTAGAAGTGATGAACCGTATTCTTTATTTGCTCTCTTTACTTTGCCGCCATATTTATTTACAATTAACTGATGTCCATAACAAATCCCTAGCAATGGCAAGTTCATCTCAAAAATTTTATTTTCTGGAATAGGCGCATCTGGATTATACACACTTGATGGGCCTCCTGAAAAAATAATTCCTTTAGGATTATGTTTTTGAATTTCTTCATAGCTAATATCAAAAGGAACAAGTTCAGCATAGACTGAAAATTCTCTAATTCTTCTACAAATTAGATGACTATACTGCGAACCAAAATCTAAAACTAGTATTTTGTCCATTCTATCCCTTGTTAATATTTTCAAGCATTCGAGTTAATGACCAGCCTGCGGTGTTAATTAACTCAGTAACTCTTTCTTTTTGTCTGTAGTTTTTGATAATTATTTCTCTAATGTCTGAACCCTTCTTGTTAATTATATAATCAATTATTGATTCTTTTTGGATTTTTCCATTTTCTGCTTCAATGGAGTCTTTCTTTTTCATTTCTCCAATTATTCTATCTAAAAAGAATGATTTGAAAGGTGGCGTATCGGCATTTATTTCAATTTCATTTGATAAAATTATGGATACCTGTTCTGGTGTAACAAATGCATTTGCAAGAACTTTTCCATCGTTTCCTCTTTTAATAGGAATTAAATTCACTATTGGTTTCTCAACAATCTCCGTTTTACTCTGATCTTCTGGCCTTTTTGATGATGCTAACTGTGAGGCTTTAGTAAAACTGGAGTCTTTTAAGAATAGATCTAAAGTAGAAATGTTTTTCTCAAGCATTTCAATCGATTCTTGATGTCTATCTATTTGTTCGATCAAACTTTCTTTTAGAGCAACAATCTCCTTCACCTGTTCCTCTGAGAATTTCATAATTTTGTAAATGGGATATGGGTATTAAATGCATTCTAGGTAATTATAGTATCAACTTCTTTGTATGATATTTTCTTGAATCCCATTATTGGTTTTGAAGTAGTAAATAATTCTGAATTTGTTATTGTTGACAGCCATTCCAAAAGGGATTTTCCTCTTTTTAATTTCCTTAATTTTGTTTTTCTTTCTGCCTTCTTTGTTTGTGAATATTTTCCTATCCTATCTCCAAAATCCATTCCAAATAAGATAATTTTCTTTGCTCCATAATGATTTGCAAGAAATACAGCTCTATCTCCATCTGTAAACCCTCCAAAATTTTTAATTTTACCAAATGGTTTTGTTTGAGTTGTACCAATACAATTTTTAATTTTTTTTACAAATTCTAATTTTTTAATATTGTCACCATGTGCATGAACAACAAAAACACATTTTGTTTTTACAATTTTTTTAAAAGATCCAATATCACCATCTAAATCCGTAACTACAATTTCTGGAATTATTCTATTCTCTAAAAGTAGATTTACAGAACTATCTGCTGCAATCTTTACAATTTTTAAATTTTTTAATTTTGTAATTGCATCTGATAAAGATGGTCCAGAACCAATTACACAAACTGTTTTGCCCTTAACTAATTTGCAAATTTTTTCATCAATTTTATTATTTTTTAGAATAGAGTTTAGAATTTTAGCTGATTCATTATCCTTTTTTTCACTGTAATTAAATTCTTTTAAAATCTCAGAATACCTCTTTTTCCAACCTAAAATCATCATATCACTCAAATTGAGTTGGTTTTTCATAAATCATGTGGCAAAACTAGCAAATGTAAAGGTTGGAGGTGCGAATCCTATTAGAATAATGGGTATTCTTAATACAAGTCCTGAATCCTTTTACAAAAAATCAATCTCTTCAAGCAAATCTCAAATCAAAAATGTTGTAAAACAAATGGAATCAGATGGAGCAGATTTTATTGATATTGGAGGTATGTCTACTGCTCCATATCTTTCAACTATTGTAAGCGAAAAAATAGAATCTAAACGAATTCTTGATGCAATCAATGTAATTCAAAATTCATCAAATCTTCCTATCTCAATTGATACATGTAGATCTAATGTTGCTAGAAATGCATTAGAATGCGGAGTTGAGATAATCAATGATATTTCAGGTTTAAAATATGATAAAGATATGCAAAATGTGATTTCTCAGTATTCGCCATCCTTAATTTTATGTGCTTTTAGCAAAAATATACTATCTGGAAACTTCATAACTGAAACAAAAAAACTTCTAAATGAAAGTATTAAAATTGCAAAAAAATCTCATGTCCCTACAGAAAAAATTGTATTAGATCCAGCTATAGGATTTTTTAGAAAAAATGGAAAAGGTCCATTTTTTACAAAAATAAAATCTGATTGGGTAAAACGAGATCTTACTACAATCAAAAATTTACAGTCAATAAAACAAAATTTTCCTATGTTGATCTCAGTATCAAACAAATCTTTTATTGGAAATATTTTATCACAAAAAGATCCATCTGATCGATTGTTTGGATCTATTGCCGCTGAAGCAATATCTGTTATTAATGGGGCTGATATCATTCGTACACACAACATCCAAGCATCAAAGGATGCGATAAGAATTGCCTCTAAACTCAAATCTTAACACAAAGGCTTATAATCAATATTTTACTTTCTTAACAAGGTTTCATTGGAATTCAAAGAAGGATTAACTTTTGACGATGTTCTTCTTGTACCCAAATATTCTGATATTACAAGTAGAAGTCAAACCGATCTTACTACCAAATTATCAAGAAATATCTCAATTAACATTCCTTTTGTTAGTGCAAATATGGATACTGTTACCGAATCTTCAATGGCAGTAGCAATGGCTCGATTTGGAGGAATAGGGATTATTCACCGATTCTTGACTATCCAAGAGCAGGCAAACGAGGTTCTTAAAGTAAAACGTTCAGGTAGCGTGATGATAGAGAACCCATATTCAATTTCTTCTGATAAATCTGTACAATATGCATTAGATTATGCTGAGGATAAAGAAATCTCTGGATTACTAGTAATTGACTCTGATTCTAAGCTAGTTGGAATTGTGACTGAGCGAGACCTACTTTTTGC
Organism: Nitrosopumilus sp.; assembly: GCF_025698945.1. Lineage (NCBI taxonomy): Archaea > Thermoproteati > Nitrososphaerota > Nitrososphaeria > Nitrosopumilales > Nitrosopumilaceae > Nitrosopumilus > Candidatus Nitrosopumilus sp. The sequence goes on along the minus strand of NZ_JAILWM010000005.1, from coordinate 39,461 downwards.
AAACTCTAAATCACTGATTAATGAAGTAATGACTAAAGATGTTGTAACTGCAAAACCTGGGGTTACCTTAGATGAAGCAAAAGAGATTTTGCACAAACACAGAATTGAAAAATTACCAATTGTAGATGATTCTGGAGTAATCAAAGGACTGATTACAAGTAAAGATATTACAAATAATGCAGATTTTCCCAATGCCTCAAAAGATAAAAAAGGAAGACCACTAGTTGGAGCTGCTGTAGGAGTAAAGGGTGACTTTTTAGAAAGAAGTGAATCTCTTTTAGAAGCAGGAGCTGATGTACTAGTTGTAGATATTGCTCATGGACATAGCGAAAATGCACTAAGCACAATTAGAAATATCAAAAAAGCATTCCCTGATTGTGAATTAATTGCAGGAAATATTGCAACGGCACAGGGAGCTGAAGATTTAATCAAAGCTGGAGTTGATGCTGTTAAAGTTGGAGTTGGCTCAGGTTCAATTTGTATTACTAGAGTTATCACTGGTTCAGGAGTTCCACAATTAACTGCCGTTATGGATTGTGCAAAAGTTGGAAAAGACCATGGAGTACCAATTATCTCTGATGGTGGCACTAGAACTTCAGGTGATGCTACTAAGGCACTTGCTGCAGGTGCATCATCAGTAATGGTTGGAAGTATGCTTGGAGGAACAGATGAATCACCTGGTACTGTTTTAACAAAGAATGGAAAGCGTTTCAAAGTTTATCGCGGAATGGCATCACTTGCTGCATCTATTGGAAGAAAATCAAAAGAGACAGGAACGATATCCCTTGATGATGACCTTAATGATTATGTTGCAGAAGGAGTTGAGGCCATGGTTCCCTACAAAGGAACAGTTACCGATATTCTCAAACAGCTAACTGGTGGAGTACGTTCTGGTCTTAGTTATTGTGGAGCTCATTCCATTCCTCAAATGCAAGAAAATGCTGAATTTATCAAAATGTCAAGAGCAGGATTTGCAGAAAGTCAGCCCCATGATGTCTCTTTGATGTAGATAATTTTTTAAGCAGTATCTAGAGTCACTAGTTTGTGTTAACTAAACGAACCATAATAGGACTGATTGTAGGGAGTGCCATTATTGCAATTGGTGGATACTCTCTAATTACGTCAATTGGTTTGCAAACTGTAAATGTAAATGAAACATTTGGTGTTGGGGAGTCAACCTCTTATCAAATTTCAGCATCTGATGGGGCTGTACAACAAATGAAAATTACTGGCGAAAAATTTAATCTAAAATTATCTAGTCCTGGAACAGGATTACAAATTCCAAAAGAAGGTGATTCTTTTGTTACTCATGAAAAAGAAGTGACACTAAATTGGGTTCATCTAAAAGATGGTGTTACCAAAATTCAACTACAAAATCTAGGTTCTACCGATATGACTGTTGAGGCAACACTCAATGTAACAACTGATCCGATTCTATTTTCATATCACTTTATAGTGATTATCTCTGGAATGATAATTATTGGATTTAGTATGGGTTTTACTATACGAAAACCTAAAGGATTCTAGCTTAATTTATCTGAACGATACGATCCTAGCACTTTCATGAATAATGTCTCTTTTTTGATATTCTCAAGCATCTCTGAAATCTTAGAGTTTTTCTGATGTCCTTCAAAATCAACATAGAAATTATACTCCCATGTGTTTGACTTGGTTGGTCTTGATTCAATCTTTGTTAGATTGACATTATTTTTGTGAAAGTGATCAATAATTCTGTATAATGATCCTGGTTCGTGCTTTATTGAAAAGATTATTGACGTCTTGTCATTTCCTGTCTCATCTGTTTCTTTTTTAGATAAAATCAGAAATCTAGTGTAGTTATTGAGGTTATTTGCAATATTCTCAGCAATTATGGGTACGTCATTGATTTTTGATGCTGCTTTACTGGCAATACAGGCACAATTTTTCTTGTTTAACTCTTTAACAATTTTTACACTTCCAGCAGTATCATACGATGGAATTGTTTTGAGATTGTGCGCTTCTATGAATTTTCTGCATTGACCTAATGCTTGTGGATGTGAATACACAGTATCTACATCTTCTATCTTGCCAATCCCAATTAGACAATGCTCTATTCTATGATAAACTTCTCCTGTTGCATAAAGTGATGTTGAATAAAGCAAGTCATAGCTTTCACCAACACTTCCTTCAATAGAATTCTCTACAGGCAATATCGAGTATTCTGTATTGTCTTTAGTAGTGCTATCTAATACATCTGCAAAGGAAACAAAGGGAATAGTTTGGATTTCTTCTTTAAAAAATGATCTTGCCGCTGCTTCACTATATGCCCCTCGTTCACCTTGGAACGAAACATTGATCATTTTTACTCTCTCAGATTCACAAAATCACCATTGCCAAAGTTTGATGAAAGTTTTCTCTCATCAATCCATGCACATTCTGTACATTTAATGGCGTCTCTCATTGGAACAACTTTGCCCCCACATTTTCTACATTTTGTAAATAAAACTCCTAAATTTGGTTCGTTAATTGCTGCATGAATTGTTCCATTAAGATGACTAATAATTTTTAGTGTAACTATATCATTTGTTAGTGCAACATTTCTTATTCTTAAATTTCTTGTTGAGCATACACATTCAACTTTTGAAGTAGTTGGCTTTCCATTGATGTAATCAATTGATACTGCTATCATTGATGACATTACTGCAGCTACTGTACCAATAATTATATCACCCACCTTTGGTATAGAAAGCATTTTTGGATGCTTTATGCTGGCAGTTCTATTTTCTTTATCGATATCTTTTTCACCCACGGTTGCTGCTCTGACCATATCTCCATCATCAAAGGTGTTGAATCCAGCCTCATATTCTTCAATTGATGCTATTTTTTCACCAGGAAATACGTAATTTTCAGACATAAGTGGATTTTCGTAGTTATGATTATAATTGTTTGTGGTAATGAGTAACTAGACAAATCATATATCTGGAAAATATTGAAAAAAATCATGAAGGCACTAGTTTATGAAGAATATACATCATATGATGATTTTGCAAAAATATTAAAAATTAAAGACATCCCAATTCCTAAACCAAAATCTAATGAAGTAGTTTTCAAAGTAAAAACTGCAGCACTAAACTATGATGATATTTGGGGAATGAGAGGTAAACCCTTAGCTGTTCCATTACCTCACATATCTGGAACAGATGCTGCAGGTGAAGTAACCGCAGTTGGCAGTGATGTTAAAAATATCAAAGTTGGAGATAGAGTGGTATCGCATGGTAACATGTCTTGTAGGGTTTGTAAGGCATGTACTAGTGGACGAGAATATGATTGCAAAAAAAGAACAATCTGGGGATTTGAAACAGGACCTCTATGGGGTGGTTATTGTGAATACACACATCTTCCTGAAGTTAATGTTGTAAAAATTCCTGAGAATGTTTCATTTGATGATGCAGCTGCTGCTTCTATGACACTATTGACATCATGGCATATGTTAGTTGGTAGAGCAAAAATTCAACCTGGACAAGTGGTACTAATAATGGGAGGAAGTTCTGGTGTTGGTAACTATGGAATCCAAATAGCAAAACTTTTTGGATGTACAGTGATTGCAACTGCCAGTCCTGATAAACTAGATCAATTATTAGAATTAGGTGCAGATTATGCAGTGGATCATAGAAAAGAAAATTGGCACAAAGAAGTACGATCAATTGCAAAGCAAATTCCTAAACAATATGGTGATGTTCGTGGAGTTGATGTAATTTTTGAGCATATTGGTGGCTCCCACTGGAACAAAGAATTAACATTGCTAAATTACGGTGGAACAATTGTTACAACTGGGGCTACAACTGGATATGATGCAAAGACTGATCTACGCCATATTTTCTTTAAAGGAATCAATATTTTAGGCTCAACTCAAGGGACCCGAGCAGAACTAGAACAAGGTCTCTATTGGATGTCTCAAGGAAAAATAAAATCTATCATCAATTCTGTTTTTCCACTTGAAAGGGCTGTTGAGGCACATAAAAAAATGCTAACAGGTAAAGGACTTTTTGGTAAAATTTTGATGAAACCAGAATTATGATTACTAATGACTGATCCAAAAATAAATTCGATTCTAGATGAAGCAAATAGATTATTTCTTCAAGGACAATACAAAGACGCAATTACATATTATGATAAAATTCTAAATGAGAATCCAAAAAATATTAGCTCACTTAACAACAAGGGATATGCTCTAAGTAAACTCAAGGATTATTCATCTGCAATAGCATGTTATGATGAAGCCCTTAAAATTTCACCTGACGATCTCTCTGTTTTAATTAATAAAATTTCATCACTGAGAAAACAAGGTAATTTCAAAGAAGCACTAGATATATGTGAACAACTTTTAGCATCTAACCCAAAATACAATATTTTACTCTATCATAAAGAGCGAATATTGTTTTCAATGAAAAATTATGAAGAGTCAATTGCTTGTTGTAATTTTATTTTAGATGATTATCCAGACAATGGTGATGTATTGTATGACAAGTCTTGCAGTTTAATCATGTTATCCAAAATAGATGAATCCCTTGATAATCTAGAGCATGCCATTACTCAAGGAGCTCAATACAAAATTAAGGCAAAAAAATCTAAAACATTTGAAAAATTAGCTACAAATCATAGATTTCAAGAACTAGTATCTTGATTATAACCAATGAGGAATTTCTAAATAGCCTTCAATACTCTCATTTCGTAAAATTTTCAATAGTGCATTTGCCTGAGGAGTAGATAATACTGGTTTATCAAATTGGTTATCTGTTGAAATTCTTGGGCATGCAACTTGAATAAAAGCATCAATTCCTTTGAGATTTCTTAATCTTTCATTTGTAATATCAGTTAATGCAAATAATTGAACTTGTTTTCCCTCTTTTTCTAACTCTCTTTTAATTTTTAGAGCAAAGACTTTGGATAATTGACCTTCTTTGAGTCCAACAATTACTCCAAATGTTTTTGCATCTGCTGCCTTGTAAATTGCAAGAGTTGCCTTCTTTTTTAATTTCTGAGCAAATTCTGTTACTTCTCTTACTTCATTAAAGTAAGGATCTAAAACATATGTTGGTAAATTTGTTGATAATGCAATTCCAGCTGCATGAAAATTACTCTGTCCTAAAAAGACGTACGCATCTACTTCTTTTTTTAACTCAGTTGCTGGATAAAATTCACATCCGAAAACCTGTCCATCATTTAACTGTCCTTTACCCTTTCCGATCTTTACAGTAATCCCATTTTCAGATAAAATTTTTTCAACTTTGTCAACTTGATGCAAGTGCTGGCTATCTGTTACAAGTGAAATTGTTTTGCCTCTTAGAATATCTGTGCATTTTTTTGCAACACTATCAAACTCTACATCATCAAATGCATCAATTAAAACAAGATTTTTTTCAAGTGACTCTGTGTTAATCGTATGTCCAATATTGAATTGAATTTCAGCTCCAAGAACTTTAGAACCATTTGAATTCAAATCACATGTTCCCCATGTGGTATCTGCTAAAACATAGGCAGGAATTCCAAATCTTTTTGAAATATTTATCGCAGTTTCTTGAACTTGTGGTAAAATTCCATCAGGACCATTTAGTGAAACCGATGCAGGTTTTTTATCCTCAATTTCTTTGAAAATTCTGTCCTCATCTATAATTATCAATTTGAGCTTGGAATCAGACTTTATTAATTTAAATCAACTGAACCTTACAACAACTAAAAATGATGGATTTATCCAAGTAAATTATGGATAATCAAACCATTCTCAATATTGGATTTGATGATACAGATTCACCTAAGGGTATGTGTACAACGTTTCTTGCATACAAAGTAGTTGACATGCTCCAAAAACAAAAAACTGAATTCCTTGATTTTCCAAGATTGATTAGATTTAATCCAAATATTCCTTGGAAAACAAGGGGAAATGGAGCAGTTTCCCTTAAAGTTAAGACAAATGACCCAACAAAGATAAAAAATCTAATTAAAAATCTAATTTCAAAATACTCTGATATTAAAAATGGTGCAAATCCAGGTTTGGTTTTTTTTGAAAGTGATTCAATTCCAGATGAAATAAAAAAATTTAGCAATTTAGCTTTGTGGCAATTAATTAACAGAAAAAATGCAAAAACTTTTGCAAAAAAAAATAATATGGAATTTTTTTATCAAGGAAATGGTCAAGGATTAGTTGGAGCTATTGGAGCAATAGGATATGATTTTAAAGATCACACATTAGAGCTTTTGAGCTATCGAAAAAAACTAAAGTTTGGTAAGGAGAGAAAGATTTCCACAGAAAGTGTAAAAAATATGCAAGAAAAAACGTATCCTTATACATACAATAGTTTTGATACAAAGAAGGGGAGAGTTTTGATTACCCCTCATGGTCCTGATCCTGTTTTTTATGGGATTAGGGGTGAAAATATTTCTTCATTAATTTCTGCAACTAAAATTATCAAAACAAAAGAAAAATTAGATGGATATATGATCTTCAAATCAAATCAAGGAACTGGTGATCATTTAAAAAATGAATTAACTGCTGATAAAATGAAACCTTATGCATCAGGAAAAATTATTGGAATTGTTTCAAACAAACCAAGAATTGCAAAAGGGGGTCATGTATTTTTTAAAATACTTTCAAAAAATAATGAATTCTGGTGTGCAGTTTACAAACCTACAGGGATGACAAACGTTGCAATACAATTGATTCCAGGTGATAAAATCTCTGCAGGGGGTGGAGTAAGAAAAGCATCAAAAAATTATCCTCGAATCATTAATCTTGAATTCATAAAAGTTATTCATTTAGAAAAAAATCTAACTTTGAAAAATCCTCTATGTAAAAAATGTAATAAAAATATGAAATCTGAAGGTGTAAATCAAGGATTTCAATGTGTTCGCTGTGGTAAAAAATCAACAAAAAAACAAACCATTGAAATTCCCAGAAAAATTCAAAAGAAACTTTACATTCCAATGATCTCCGCTCATAGACACCTTACAAGACCCATGCAGAGAATGGGAATAAATAATAAAAAATCAAAATTCAAAAAATCTCATTCTTGGTTTTATGTATATGGAAACTAGTAGCGGGGAGTAGATTTGAACTACTGAACTGCGGGTTATGAGCCCGCCGGGATGACCTAGCCCTAAATAGTCTGGCTTCCCCACCCCGCTGATACACAAATGATACCCTTCCGTATATACGCTTTATCAAATTCTTGAAAGTAATTAATAGGATTTGAAAAACTTGACACCTTGTGGATAAAAAAATCCAAATTATTGTAATTGTAGTAGCTATAACATTTTCAGTATTTGTTCTAACATCTCCATCAGATCCTATTCCATTACCTAAACCAAATTCAAACACTGAAAGTGATTCAGTTAATATTCTGGCAACTAATCTTGACAAGCCTCGATCAATTGCAGTATCTGATGATAGAATCTTTGTTACAGAAAAAGATGGTTCAATTAGAGTAATTCAAGATAACACTCTTTTAGAATCGCCTCTTGCTGTATTTCGTTCTGCAAATGTTTTTGATGGTGGCTTGCTAGGGATTGCACTTCATCCAGATTTTTCAAATAATCATTATATCTATGTATTTTTGACATATGAAGAAGATGGCAATCTGTGGAATAAGATTTTACAAATAACTGAAAAAGAAAATAAATTACAAGATGCCAAAACAATTCTTGATAAGATTCCGGGTTCTTCTTTTACAAATGGTGGATTTATAAAATTTGGACCTGATGGAAAATTATACATTGGAACTGGAACTGTATCAGATGCATCTCATCTTCCCCAAGATCTTAATTCTTTATCTGGAAAAATTTTAAGAATTAATGATGATGGTTCTATTCCAATTGACAATCCTTTTTCAAATTCACCAGTATTTTCATTGGGATTTAGAAATCCACAAGGGATAACTTGGGATAGTGATGGTAAAATGTATGTTGCAGAATTTGGTCCAGAAAAAAATGACGAAATAAATATTGTTCAAGCTGGAAAAAATTATGGCTGGCCTGAACAAGAATGCTCAGGAGGAGAAGATTACATTGATGCAATTCTTTGTTATGATCCAAGTATAGAGCCAGGTGGGATTTTATTTTATTCAGGAGATAAACTTGATTTTGAATCTCCATTTATCATGGCCTCTATGAGGGCAGCTAATCTATACCAAGTTGATTTTGAAGAAGGACTCAGTTCCCAAAAATCAATTCTAAGTGGAATAGGTAGAGTACGAGATGTAGTGCAAGGTCCTGATGGAAGTCTTTATCTTATTACTTCAAATACTGATGGAAAAGGTTTTCCAGATAGTATGGATGATAAACTATTGAGGATAATAAAATAAAATGCCCGACTCTTCAATCTCAAAACTATTTGAAAAATCCAGAAAAGAAAGATTAGATATTGTGGCCAATTTTGCAAATCTAACACCTGATGAAATAGAAACTCTTCAAAATCCAAACGGTGGTATAACATTTGAAAATGCTGATAAAATGGTAGAAAATGCTATTGGGACTTTCTCACTTCCTTTGGGAATTGCAACAAATTTTAAGATTAATGGAAAGGACTACATCATTCCAATGGTAATTGAAGAACCATCTGTTATTGCTGCAGCTTCAAAGGGAGCAAAAGTTGCAAGAATTAAAGGAGGATTTGAAGCTTCTGCAGATGAATCTTACAGTATTGGTCAAATCCAAGTATTAGATGTAGATGTCCCATTAGCAATTAAAAAAATCAATGATTCAATAATAGATATTCTAACACTTGCAAATTCAAAAAGTAATACTTTATCAAAAATGAATAAAGGGGCTAAAGAAGTCTTTTGTAAAGAAATTGATACTCCTAGAGGTAGAATGCTGATTGTTGAATTATTAATTGATGTGGGAGATGCAATGGGTGCTAATGTTACTAATACAATGTGTGAAGCAGTATCTCCATTAATTGAAAAAATCACTGGTGGAAAAACTCTGCTTAGAATATTATCAAATTATTCTACACAAAGAATTGCAAAAGCAAAGGCAGTTTTTGATAAAGAAGCAGTTGGAGGAGAAAAAGTAGTTGACAATATTATCTTGGCCTTTGAGTTTGCAGATAATGACGTGTACAGAGCAGTTACTCATAACAAAGGAATAATGAATGGAGTCATAGCTGCTGCAAATGCAGTAGGTCAGGATAGTAGGGCTATCGAAGCTGCTGCAAATGCATATGCTGCAAAATCCGGCAAATATCACTCACTTAGCAAATGGAGTAAAGACGATCAAGGAAATTTGGTTGGTGTTTTGGAAATTCCTCTTTCAGTAGGCATAGTTGGAGGAATTGCTAATGTTCATCCTGTAGCCAAAGTCTGCTCCAAAATTTTAGGAGTATCGACTGCTCAAGAACTAGCATGTGTGCTTACTGCAACTGGATTAGCACAAAATTACAGTGCAATAAGAGCTCTATCTACTGAAGGTATTCAAAAAGGTCACATGCGTCTGCATGCAAGAAATATTGCAGCAGCTGCAGGAGCTACACCTGAACAGATAGATGAAATTGTTCAAAAAATGATTGAAGAAAAGAAAATTTCACTTGATAGAGCTAAAGAATTACTTGAGCAAATTTAAACATGCTATTATATACCTAAAAAGTGAAAAAATTGCAAATGTCTGATGTAAAATTTGCTATTCCTAAAGGAAGTTTAGAAGCGGCTACTTTCAAACTATTGGAAAAATCTTGGACTAAGGTTAACCGAAAAGATAGAACTTATCGTGTGTATCTTGATGATCCAAAAATTATTGTAAAGATGCTCCGTCCACAAGAGATTCCAACAATGGTGGCAGAAGGATTGTATGATGTTGGAATTACAGGAAAAGATTGGGTTGGAGAGACTAATTCTGATGTTGAGCCAATTTTAGATTTAGAATATGGTAAAATAAGATTGGTTGTAGCTTTTCCAGACAAATATAACTACAAAAATTTGGATGCAATGATTGCAGATTATGGAAAAAAGAAAAAGACACTTCGAATATCATCTGAATATCTTACAACTGCTTCCAAATTCATTAAGGAATCAAAGTCTTACAAAAAATACTATGGATCAAAAGATCCATTAATTGTTACTCCTTGGGTTAGATTAGGAACTAACAAAGATGTTCAAATTCATTTATCTTTTGGTGCAACTGAGGCAAAACCCCCTGAAGATGTTGATGCCATAATGGATGTAACAGAAACTGGAACCACTCTTAAACAAAATAAATTGAAAATTGTAGATGAGGTTCTAACATCTACAGCACATCTTATTGCAAATAAAAAATCATTAAAGGATCCCAAAAAGCGTGAGAAAATCTTTGATATTGTAACTCTGATGAGAGGTGCAGTACATGGTAGAAAATATTTGCACATCTATCTTAACGTTGAAGAAAAGAACCTAAAGAAACTTCTAGTGCAGATGCCTTCTCTGAAAAAACCTACAATCAGTCCACTAAGTGAGCAAGGATGGTTTGGAGTAAATACAGTCATAAAAAAAGATGAATTCCACAAACTTATTCCTAAACTAAGAAAGATTGCTCAGGGACTAGTAGTTCATGAACCACGTCAAATACTTGAACTTGAGGAGATTAAGCGTGACGAAGAGAATTGATGAGAATTACCAAAGTAAATAATCCTGAAACATTTGCAGCCAAAGCCATCCCAAAACAGCCTCAAAAAAACAAAAAATTAGTCGAATCCATTATCAAGGATGTTCAAAAAAATGGAGATGCTGCAATTCGAAAATATGAAAAAAAATTCAGTGGTGCAAATATTTCATCATTACAACTATCAAAAGCAGAAATAAAAAATGCATACTCAAAGATATCAAAATCTGAAATTACAGCATTACGTATAGCAAAAGCTAAACTCGAAAAGACTGAATCTACTCTTAAATCAATTCTAACAAATAAAACAATAGTCAATTATGGAATAAAAATCTCAAAAAAATTTATTCCCATTCAGAGTGTAGGCTGTTATATTCCGGGCGGATTGGCAAAATATCCAAGCTCTGTCATCATGTCTGTTGTACCGGCAAAAGTTGCAGGTGTAAAGAGAATTGTAGTTGTATCCCCTCCTAATTCTGATGGAAAAATAGATCCACTGACAATTGTAGCTGCTGATATTTGCGGTGCTAATGAAATTTACAAAACAGGTGGTGTTCAATCAATTGCAGCATTATCTAATGGAACAAAATCTATTAAAAAAGTTGATAAAATTGTAGGACCTGGTGGAGCATTTGTAACTGCTGCCAAATTTTTATCAAGTGATCAAACATCAATTGATATGCTTGCAGGCCCTACTGAATTAGGAATAATTGGAGATGATTCTGCGAATCCCAAATTTGTTGCATTGGATCTTATTTCTCAAGCAGAGCACAGCAAAGACACTTTTTGTTATTTAATTACAACATCAGAAAAACTTGCAAAATCTGTAAATGATAATCTCTCAAAACTTATTTTAAAAATAAAGAGAAATGATATTGTTAAATCCAGTTTAAAAAATAATGGATTTATTGCTATTTGTAAAACAAAATCTGATATGATCAAACTTGCAAATATTTTAGCACCTGAACATTTACAAATAATGACAAAGAAATCCACCACAATTTCATCAAAGATTAATTCATCAGGATTAATTTTACTTGGAGAAAATACTCCATCATCAGCTAGTGACTATATTCTAGGCTCAAATCACATCCTTCCAACAGGCGGATTTGGCAAAACACGTGGCTCGTTATCCGTATTTGATTTTATTAAAATAAAATCTGAGATTTCCGCATCAAAGTCATCAATGTCAAAGATTTCAAAATATCTCAAAGTGTTGGCAAATGCAGAAGGACTCCCAAATCACTTTGAGGCAGTAAGAGGTAGATTAAAATGAAAAAAAATTGGTTTGATGAAAAAATAGATAAATTTTCTTCAATTGGTGGATATCAAAAACCAGAACTAATTCAGGATGCTGTAAAACTTGATTCAAATGAGAATTATGTAATACCAAAGCAATTCCAAAATGATGTTATTGCATCAGCTAGAAAAAATTCTGATGTGAGAGAATACCCACTTGGTGGAGTTGAGAGATTAATACAGGTGATATCAAAATTCACAAAAATTCCCACATCCATGATTGGAGTTGGAAATGGCTCTGATCAGATTTTAGATTTAATTTTATCCAATTTTGCATCAAAGGATACCAAAATATTAACATCTAATCCTACATTTGGCTTCTTTGAAGAACGCTGTAAATTATACTCTATTCCACTAATAGCAATTCCATTTTCAAGTGATATGAAATTAAACATCAAAGATTTTGAAAAAGAATCAAGTAATGCTGATATTTTATATCTTGATTCACCAAATAACCCAACAGGATTTCAATTTCCCAAAAATGAGTTACAAAAACTTGTAAAATCATTTAACGGTCTTGTAATAATTGATGAGGCATATGGAGAATTTAGTGATTTTTCGCTTGCAAACATGGTTAAAACTCAAGAAAACTTGATTGTAGTACAGACACTATCAAAATCATTTGGCTTGGCAGGTCTTAGACTAGGATATTTTATCGCAAATAAAAAATTCACAAATGTTTTCATGAATGTACTACAATACCCATATCCGCTAAGTACCATTACCATTGAATCAGGAATTTTAGCTTTACAAAAATCAAAATCTATGATGGATTCAGTAAAACAAATTAAAATAGAGCGTAAAAGAATAATTGAAAATCTCAAAAAATATGATGGCTTTGATGTCTTTGATTCCAAGGCTAATTTTGTATTATTTGATGCCCATGGTTCCTACAAACGAATCTATGCTGCTCTTGCAGAGCAAGGGATTTCAATTAGAAATTTGGGGAAAATTGGAAAAAACAATGGATGTCTTAGAGTTACAATTGGAACTAAAGAAATGAACTCAAAATTTTTACTTGCTATTCGTGATTTATTGGGATGACTTTAGAAAAAAAATCTGAAGGAATCTACGTAGATGATTCTAAAATTAGTATGATTGATGATGTTGATTCAATAATTTTTGATTGTGATGGAGTTTTAATAGATATTACAAAATCATATGATCTTGCAATAATTCAGACTACTCAGTACGTCTTAGAAAATATTGCAAAAATTAATGATGCAATAGATGTAGATTTTAAAATTATTGAAGGATTCAAATCAACAGGTGGATTTAATGATGAAGTTGATCTTACGTATGCAGCAATTATCTCCTTAGTTGCATCAAAAAAATTGAATCAGGATCAAACCGCTTTCATATGGGATGTAATAAAAAATTCTGATTCGACTGGAATTGTATCTGTTGAAAAATTCATTCAAAGCAAAGTAGACATTTCTGAAATAAAAAATAAACTATCTTATCCTGGTGCCCATCATGATAATCCTCTATACAAAATATTTGATCAACTTTTCTATGGTCCTAAATTATATGAAAAATTATTCAAATCACAATCAAATTTTACACAATCAGGATTAATCGATAATGATAAAGTAATTTTAAATGAATTATTACTGCAACAACTAGATAAAAAATTTAATTCTAATATTTCTATGGTTACTGGAAGAGGAAAAGAATCTGTCAGATATTCTTTAGGGGCATTATTGAAAAATTTTGATTTGAATAATTCTGTATTTTTAGAGGATGAATCAAGAGAACTTGCAAAACCTAATCCAAAACCACTCGTTGATTCTATTAAAGGCATGACTAGCAAATCTTGTCTTTATGTTGGTGATTCTATGGAGGATTTTATCATGGCAAAAAAAGCAACCGAGCAAGGATGCAAAACCATATTTTGTGGAATTATAGGCACAAGCAAAAATCCTCATGAAAAACTTGAATTATTTGAGCGCAATGGGGCAATTTTGATACTTGATTCTATCAATCTTCTTCCAAAGGTATTAAATTTAGAATAGGACACATTACATAATCTGTGAGTAAAATGAAACCAAGAAAGGCATCAATTAATCGAGTAACAAAGGAAACTAGTGTTCAGGTGTCTGTAAATATTGATGGAACAGGAAAAACATCCATCAAAACTGGAATTAATTTTCTTGATCACCTAATTGTCTCGTTTGGAAAGCATAGTATGATGGATCTTAAGGTAAATGCCAAATCAAATGATGGTATAGAACACCATCTAATTGAGGATACTGCGATAACAATTGGTCAGGCAGTTGATAAAGCACTAAGTAATAGAAGTGGAATTACTAGATTTAGCTATGCTGCAGTTCCAATGGATGAGTCATTAGCTGAAGCATCAATTGATTTGGTAAAACGTCCATTTTGGAAACTAACTTTATCAGTTAAACGAAGCAAGATAGAAGGAATATCTAAAGAAGATCTAGAACACTTTTTTCAATCGTTACTTCAAAATTTGAATTGCTGTGTACACCTTACTGTAAAGTATGGGGATAATGATCACCACAAAGTAGAATCTGCGATAAAGTCACTTGCAGTAGCTTTTAGAAATGCCTCCTCATTAGATAAAAAACAAAAAGGAATTCCTAGTACTAAAGGTTCTATGTAATGGTCAAACTAGCAATTTTTGATTATGGTGCTGGAAATATTTTCAGCTTGAAGAATTCTCTAGAAAAAGCAGGGGCAACCATAGATGTAATTTCGGATTTTAACAGACCTAATGAGTATTCAGGGTTATTATTGCCTGGGGTTGGTAATTTTGATCCTGCCATTAAAAGTATAACAAAAACATCCAAAACAGATTTCAAAGAATTTGTTAAAGATACCACTCCAGTCTTGGGAATTTGCCTTGGAATGGAGATGTTCTTTGAGAAAAGTGAGGAAGGAAAAGAAAAGGGATTAAATGTAATTGATGGGGAAGTGATTGTTTTACCGCCTACTCTTAAAGTTCCTCACATGGGATGGAATGATCTTGAGATAAAAAAAACAGGAAAAATTTTAGAGGGCGTGAAGAATGGTTCCTGGGTTTATTTTGTTCATTCCTATAGAGTAAAACCATCTTCAAATGATGTAATTACTGCTGAATCTGATTATGGAATTAAAGTTCCAGCAGTTGTTGAACAAAATAATTTTATTGGAACTCAATTTCATCCAGAAAAATCAGGCAGTGTTGGAAAAATAATGATCAATAATTTTCTTGATGTGTGTAAACGATGAAAATAATTCCTGCAATTGATCTAATGAGTGGACAAGTAGTTAGACTCTACAAGGGTGATCCAAAACAAAAAACCATTTACAGTGATAATCCCATAGAGATAGCAAAAAAATGGGAAGAAAAAGGTGCTGATATGCTTCATGTTGTTGATTTGGATGCAACACTGGGAATTGGTTCTAATCTTGAGATAATAAAAGAGATTCTCAAAGAGATTTCAATTCCGGTAGAGATTGCTGGTGGTCTTAGGAATGAATCTTTAATTCTAGATGTTGCAAAAATTTCAAGTAGAATAGTTATTGGAACATTGGCCTTTAAAGACAAAGAACTATTGAAGAAGCTACTTTTATCATTAGGTTCTGAAAAAATTGTTATTTCAGTTGATCACAAAGACGGTGAAATTCTAATTCATGGATGGCAAGACACAACTGGAATTAAGTTAATTGAATCTGTAAAAGAATTCCTTGAAATGGGATTTACTGAATTTTTACTCACAAATGTAAATCGTGATGGGACAATGCAAGGACCTGATTTAGTATATCTAGAACAAGCTTGCAATTTACAAAATGCTAATATCATTGCTAGTGGTGGAATTTCAAATATTGATGATGTAAAAGATGTTAAAGACAAAAAAGCATTTGGAGTGATTTTGGGCAAAGCACTATATGAAAATAAAATTACTATTGAGGGAGCAAAATCAATATCATGACCTTAACAAAACGAATTATTCCCTGTCTTGATGTTAAAAATGGACGAGTTGTAAAAGGATTACATTTTGAATCAATCAAAGATGCAGGAGATCCTGTTGAATTGGCTGCAAAATATAGTAAAGAAGGTGCAGATGAATTAGTGTTTTTAGATATTACTGCATCAGATGAGCAAAGAAAAACCATAAAAGAATTAGTACGAAAAGTTGCATCTGTAATTGATATTCCATTTACCGTTGGTGGTGGAGTTAAATCATTAGATGATGCAAGAAATATTCTACTGAACGGAGCTGATAAAGTTGGAATCAATACTGGCGCAATAAAAAATCCTAAAATAATTACAGAATTTATGGAATTATTTGGAAGGCAATGTGTTGTAGTTGCCATTGATGCTAAAAGAAACTATGAACTCAAAGCAGATGTCAATGTATTCTATGATGGTGAAAAACAGTTCTGGTTTGAGGTTTTCATTTATGGTGGCAAAGAGGGAACTGGTATGGATGCCATAGCATGGGCTAAAAAAGCTGAAAAACTGGGAGCAGGAGAAATTTTGCTTACCAGCATTGACAAAGATGGCACAAAAGATGGCTATGATGTTTTACTTACAAAAGCAATTGTGGAATCTGTTTCTATTCCTGTAATTGCATCAGGTGGATGCGGAAAGCCTGAGCATATCGTGGATATCTTTAGGAAATCTAATGTTGATGCCGCATTGGCTGCATCCATTTTTCACTATGCAACACATGGTGTTCAAAGCGTAAAATCCTATCTTAAAGAACAAAAAATTCCTGTAAGATTATAATATATGATTGGTAAATAAATAAAATGAACAAAACCATTGATGATATAGATTTTGAGAAAAGTGGTGGTCTAGTACCAGTGATAGTTCAAGATGCAAACACAAAAGATGTTCTGACTCTTGCATATTCAAACAAGGAATCTTTAGATCTTGCAAAAAAGACTGGAAACTCTTGGTTTTGGAGTCGTTCACGAAACAAACTTTGGATGAAAGGAGAAGAGTCTGGCAACACTCAAAAAATCAAAGAGATCTTAGTTGATTGTGATTCTGATGCAGTAATTTATCTTGTAGAACCATCCGGTCCTGCTTGCCATTTGGGTGAGAAAGTCTGCTTTCACAATACTTTGGAAAAATAACTAACAAACAGGCACTTGATAATCTTCTTCTTCCCCTGGAAGAATCTCATCTGTAATTTTGAATTTCAAATTTTCATAATCTGTTCCTCTAAACACAACTGTCCATTCACCTACAATGTCATCTATTGAGCATATTTTACTTGTTTTTGAAAGTTTAGGTTCAATGTAATAATTGAATGCATTTTTCTTTGCACCATCAAACGGAATTGTCTGGTAAACAGAATAGTACGTATCATTGAGTGGTCTTAGAAATGCTACCTGCCCTTTCTCCTGAGAACTTAACCCTCCAATAACTAAAAATATTTTTTCACCAAGAACATATTCACTACGATCAATTTGGAATGGTCCTGATGTGATCCAGTCTCTTGGTTTTGGCGAGTATTCTTCTTCCAAGTTAGTTTTTTCAATCTCATCAAGTTTTTCTTGAATTTCTGGCGTAATCTCTTCGTCTGGAGATACTTCTCTATCTAATGTGTCTTCAACTTCATACACATCTGATTCCTCCATAATTGATATTGCTATAGCTAAAATCACTGCAAAAATTCCTATACCTGCTGTAATACCTACAATTACGCCTTTTTTCATGCAATTTGTTTTTCAAAAATCACTAAAAACCTTGCTCATAAATGAAAAATTAACAAAAATCTGTATTTTTCTCTATTTTTCCAAAAAAACATACACTGCTATGTGATTTTTGTAATATATGCAATAACATTCATTATATTTTTTAATGCTTAAAGTTAAGTGACACTTAACTTGATATTAGGATTTTTTATGTATAATTTAACAGGAATGATTGATCTTGGCTAGAACCTCACTGCAATGCAGAGAATGCAAAAAAGACTATGATGATACCTTCAAGTATATCTGCGATGAGTGCTTTGGTCCACTGGATGTCAAATATGATTTTCCTGCAATAAACAAGGATGCTTTTTCTAACCGTGAGCATTCGTACTGGAGATATTTTGAACTACTTCCAATAGAGAGTAAATCAAACATTGTAAGTATTGATGCAGGAATGACACCATTGACCAAAGCTGAAAATCTTGGCAAAAAACTAGGACTAAATAATCTCTACATAAAAAACGATTCTGTAAACCCTACATTCTCATTTAAAGACAGACCTGCAGGTGTTGCAGTATCAAAGGCAAAAGAGTTTGGATTATCAGCTGTTGGTTGTGCATCAACTGGCAATTTGGCATCAGCAACTGCTGCACATGCTGCAAAAGGCGGATTTCCATGTCATGTGTTTGCACCAAGCAACATTGAGATGGCAAAGATTGCACAGGCACTATCATATGGTGCAAACTATATCGCAGTTGATGGAACATATGATGATGCAAATAGAATTGCAGCACAGATTGGTGATTCAAAAGGAATTGGTATAGTCAACATTAACATGCGCTCACACTATGTAGAAGGATCTAAAACATTTTCATTTGAAGTTGCAGAGCAGCTTGGATGGCAGGTACCTGATCAACTAATAGTTCCTGTTGGTAGTGGTGCAATGCTTAATGCTATTTGCAAGGGATTTGAGGAGCTAGAAACTGTTTCATTGTTAGGTGATATAAGTAACATGCACATGATTGCAGCACAACCACATGGATGCGCACCAATAGTTGATGCATTTAAGAAAAACTCCAAAGAAGTAATTCCTGTTGAGAATCCTGATACTGTAGCCAAAAGTCTTGCAATAGGTGATCCTGGAGATGGCAGATATGTCTTGAAGAGATTGGCACAGTACAATGGATTTGCCGAAGAATGCAACAACAAAGAGATCCTTGATGCGATATTGTTATTGGCTCAGACAGAAGGAATCTTTACCGAGCCTGCAGGAGGCGTGTCTGTATCTGTACTGCAAAAGATGGTGGAACAGGGAAAAATTGACAAAAATGACAAGGTAGTATGTTATGTTACAGGAAACGGCCTAAAGGCAACTGAATCAATAATGGAAGTACTCAAAAAGCCTGATGTTATGAAGGCAGATGTTTCGGAAATATCGGCGGAAGTAAGTTAGAATGGCAAATATTACATTTACAATTCCATCAGTTCTAAATTCTGGTGGAGGTGAGAAAAAGACGCCAATTACTGCAAACTCTTTACAAGACGCATTTGCAAAGATATCTGATGTAATGGGTGATGACTTTAAACGACGAGTTTTGGAAGGTGATGGCACTCCTCGATCTTTGATTAATATTTACATTAATGGCAAGAATGCAAAATTCTCTGGTGGCATGGAGACTGCACTAAATGATGGTGATGAGGTGTATATCTTGCCTGCAGTTGCAGGAGGTTCTGATGAATTATCAAAAAAAGAACTTGACAGGTATTCACGACAAGTGATGCTTGAAGAGATTGGATATGGCGGTCAGCTAAAACTAAAGAATGCTAAAATTTGTGTGGTTGGAACTGGTGGTCTAGGTAATCCAATAACTACAAGACTAGCTGCAATGGGTGTTGGAACATTACGTATAGTTGACAGAGATGTCATAGAACTATCAAACTTGCACAGGCAGACGATGTTTGATGAGGATGATGTTGGACAAGTTAAGGTTGAAGTTGCTGCCAAGAAGCTGCAAAAACTAAATCCTGATTGTAAAATAGAAGCACTAGCTGTTTCTGTTAATGAATATACCGCACTTGAAGTCGTTGAAGGATGTGATGTTGTAGTTGATGCACTAGATAGTGTCAATGCAAGATATGCACTGAATAAAGCCTGTGTAAATTTTGGAATTCCATTTGTAACTGGCGCTGCAGTTGGAGTATCAGGTCAGGTATTTACCATTCTGCCAAAAGAGAGTGCATGCTACTTTTGCATGTTTCCTGATCTAAACGAGGATACCATGCCTACATGCAGCCTTGAAGGCGTTCATCCATCCATACTGTCTATAGTTGGAGGCATAGAGGTTGCAGAAGCAGTCAAAGTTGTAATGGGAAAAAAACCCAGTCTGTCTGATAAAATACTGCACATTGATATTGAGAATCTTGACTTTACGACAACTAGAACATTTAGAGCAGAAGAGTGTCCTGTATGCGGAGCAGGTAAAGCACAACAAGTTGTAAAAGAGGAACTAATCCTAGAGGAGTTATGTGGACGTAACCGTGGAAAGAGAACATTCTCAATAACTCCAACTAGTACATTTGATGTTGATGTGGATACCGTTACCAACATTGCAAAGCAGAAAGGGTTTCTAGTTGATAATCAGGGCTCACTAGGATTGTCACTTCGAACAAACGATGTGTCAGTCAGTTTTATGAAGAGAGGATCTGCAGTTATTGTCGGGCCAAAAGATGAAAAAGAGGCAGTATCATTGTACAATGAACTGCTTGGAATCTCAAAACCAGCAAATTAATTATCTAGATATTTCTAAATTATTTTATGAATAAGATAATTCTGTTTTCATTTGTGTTATTGCTATTTCCGTTGAGTAATTCCTTTGGTGTCACTCAGACTGAACTTGGTGATGATATCTTTATTTTTGTTCAAACTACCATTAGAAACTCCGATGGAATACTTGTTGTATACCTAGAGTCCACGAAATTCTCTGATCTGAACCTGCCTGCACTAGAATCATTTTTGGACTTTGAGGCATCTCGTGGAAACGATCCAGTAATTACCATTAATGGAGAGCAATTTCAAGTAATTCGTAGAATACAATCCTACTCTTTTGATTCTGAACAATTAGTTGCAAGTACCATTTTATCTGATGTGATTGATGACAAGCCAACCGTTCTTGCTAGATTTGCACATGACGGCTATACTACTGTACCTGGTGATACTTTGGAATCAATGTGGACCTTTGTCAGGCCTGTCGCTTAGATAGCAATACTCCAACACCTATTGCAAAGAATACCACTAAAGGCACAAATCTGTATGGCTGGTTTGTCTGTGTTGTAAAGCCTGTAACTATTGGTGCAATTAGTAGCATACCTGAGATTAATACCATTAATGATTCCCCATGCCTTACTCCATTTCTTGATACAATGAATAGTCCTACCACTAGTGGAATGATAAACAGCATTACCAGACCGTCTGATCTTAACTGGTATGCAAATGATGTCCATCCCATCTGGAACTCTTTTGCATCAAATGATTCCTCTGTTCCTTGGGTTGGGGATAGACTTCCAGTAGCTGCAATTGCACCAACTAGAATCATTCCAGCAGTTATCCCTGATAGAATAATTTTTTGTCTTTTTGATATTTGACTTCTCAAAATAAAGTAGATTGACATTGGCAGAAATGCTACCGTTAGCGCCTTTGACGGAATGGATAGAAGATATGATACTGGTGATAGCGGCCAGAACTTGTATACTGTGTACAATGATATTAGATAAAATAAAATCCAAAAGTTTGTGTAAGAGACTGATGTATCATATGTCAGAAAGACTGAGCTCTGCAGTAAAATTATTGTAGATACAATTCCTGCAAATCTTTTGTTTGTAATTTTTGTTGTAATTATGTATGTTGTAATTAGTAGTGCAATGCTTGCTAGAAATGCTGCTACCTTATAGTTTCCAAAAATCTCCATTGATGCAGATAGGAGAGCATATCTGACATGTGGCTCAAATGATGATATGGTATCAATTGACCAAGTATCTAGTCTCTCTTTGACTCCGATATAGTCCTCAAATTGCTCTTGTGATGATAATTCACCTGCTGTTGCTGCAATGTAGATTATCAATAAGATTGCTAAAGCAATTACAGATACTTTTTTTGATATCTCAAAAGAGAATATTCTCTCAAATAGTTTGGATAGTGGTGTAATCTTTTTTTTGTGGTGGAGAAATGCCAGTCCAAAAATAATGATGCTTGTGATGATTACACCGCCAGACCAGATACCCGTCTCAAAAGGATCTGGTGTTACTGGTTGAATTCCTGGAATTTGAACAGTATCTGATGCTAAAATTAAAGCAGGAAATATCACTGATACAAAGCTGATTAGAACTACACTTGTTGAGAAAACAAACACAATCCATGGAATAACGGTTCTTTTTGTGCCTGAATCCATCTTTTTGGCACTCTGTTTCTTTGCCATGCCTAGATTTTGGTTCTCATACATGAATAAAATCTGAACGGTGATGAATTTGCAGCTTACTTTGGGTCATTTTTTTTGGATTCACAATAAATAATTTCAATGAATACATTACTTACATGCGTTGCCAGTGGAACTATCAAAGAAAAAGATCGCAGATATTAGAAAAAAGATAGAACAGAAAAACTCTGTATTTGCAAAAAAGAGATATCTTGACTCTATGATATTGCCCTCTAAAATTATAGGACGAGAGGCAGAAACTGAGAAACTGCTAAACAACATACTAAGTCTCAGGGATGGTTTTGTAGTTCCACTTGTATCTGTTTATGGACGAAGTGGTTCTGGCAAGTCTACTGTTGTAAAATTTGTATGTGAGAATTTATTGGATTTAATCTCATTTAGATTTGTAAATCTACGAAAAGCAAAGACTGTCTTTGGCTGTGCCAATATGATTCTAGGAAATCTTGGCGAAGAGTTATTGTCAAGTGCACAGGGCTTGAACAAGGCAGTTGATTGCATGCAATCACAAATTGAAAAAATCATGAAACATGAAAGAAAAAAATATTTTGTATTAGTATTAGATGAGTATGATGTAGTGTTTTCTGACACTCGCAGTAATCCATCTGATTTTGTATACAAGCTGTTACAGATGGAGGAGAATCTACGCGAGAATGGATTTTGGATATGTATTGTTACAATATCAAACAATATGCTGCAAGGATATGATCTTGATGACAGAGTAAAATCCAGAATGGGATCTGCTGATGTCTCGTTTTTGCCCTATTCTAAATCAGACATTCTAGCTATTTTGCAAGACCGCGCAAAAAAGGCCTTTAGGGTATCTGTTCCAAAAGATGTGCTGGAATACTGTTCTTCTCTATCTTCCTCTGACCATGGAGATGCAAGACGTGCACTTGACTTGCTTAGAACTGCAGGTGAAATTTGTAATGGAAAAATTACAAAAGACGATGTTGACTCTGCTCAAAGGAATCTACAAAAAGACAGAGTTGATGAGATTGTAAGTTCCGCACCACACCACTTGAGGTGCGTGGCAGCTGCTATCTGCTCTCTTGCAATAATTAACCAAGAGTCATGGAGTGCAACATCTTCTATTTACAAGAAATATACTCATATTATATCAAAAACTGACAATCCTTTATCGTATCGACGTGTATCTGATTTGCTAGTTGAGCTTGAAAACTCTGGACTTTTGGCATCTCGTGCATACTCTCGTGGTAGGAATGGATATGGCAAAGAATACAAGCTGAAGGTGTCCCCTGAACTTGTAGGGCCTTCAATTGATTCAGAATGGTTTGCATCTGTGATGAACAAAAAAATCAGCCTTGATAGGGCAAAAAATCTTGAGAAACTATTGCCAAGAACAAGCCCTCTTAGGAAATATTCTAGGATGTTTTCTGATCTGTAGTTTTTAACACATTATCATACATTTTAATTAAATTTTGATAGAATAACGCCTCATTGTATTTTGATTTTAGTACTTGGTAACCTGCATTTCCCATTTCATCTGAGATGTTTTGATTTTTGATTAATTCTATAATTTTTTCAGCCCATTGTTTTTCATTATTTGGATCAATTAGAAATCCTGTCTTGGAATCTTGTATGATATCTGACATTGGTGGCATGTCTGATGCTATGACTGGTCTTTTTTGCTGCCATGCTTCCAATATTACAAGACCAAAGCCTTCTATGGTGCTAGGAAATAGCAATGCATTTGATTCTGCTAAGAGAATCTTTTTTTCATCTGCAGTTACATATCCTGTAAATTTGATATTGTTTTGCAGGTCTAACTTTGCAACAAGATTTTGCAGTGATGATCTGTGAGGGCCATCTCCTGCAATTATTAAAATAACATCAGGAAATTCTTTTGAAACTATTTTGAATGCTTTAATGATTACTTCAATGTTCTTGTAAAAGACAAGTCTTCCAAGATATGCCAATTGATTATTCTTTGGTTTGGCAATTATTACTTCTTCATCTCTTATGCAGTTTGGAATTACATGGATTGGTTTTCTTGTACCTAACTTTTCAATATCTGTTTTTGTTGCATCACTAACTGTATGAATGAGTCTAATCTTGAATCCCATCATTAGTTTTTCAAAGAATGGAATCAGTCTAGCGTTTGTATAAGATACATTTGATTGGCTTGCCCATTTTTTCCAAAACTCTTTATCGTAAATGGAAAAGATATCATGAATCGTAGTTATGTGAGGCACTTTGGTAAAATATGATAGTATGGAGCCTGCAAGGGCTGGTGAGAAGTTGTTTGAATGAATTATGTCTATATTATGATTTTTTATGATCTTTCTTCCTTGCTTGTAGGAATTTAGGACGTACTTGATATTGTCTGTAAATGATGGTGGAAGTCCTCCTTTGTAAGCTAGTTCTGGTTGTATGGTGATTATCTTAACATTCTCGGATTCTTGATATGTTTCGTCTTTGATTTTACTTGTAATTACCCATACTTTGTGGTTATTTTTTGCTAGGCTCTCTGCAATTGTTTTGAATACATACTCTCCACCTCCCTTTGTTGTAGAATAAAACTGTGAGAGGAGTAAAACATTCAATATTTTGCATTTAGACTGGAATCATAAGAGCATGTCGGTATGGCAAATTGTTATATTGTAAACTTTGAACCTTTCATCTAAATGATTACTCCTTCTGATCTGGAAAAATATGATCCAAGTGGTATGCATAAGGTGTATGATAGATGGCCACAGATTGCTAAAGAGGCATTCTATTCTGATATTGATGAGGTTTCATTGGAGAGAATTAATCATGTTGTTTTTGCAGGAATGGGAGGATCTGGTGCGATAGGGGATTTGTTTGCGTCAATTTTTTCTAAAACCAATTTTCATGTTACACTAGTCAAGGGATATTTACTTCCAAACACCATTGATAAAAATACACTTGTTGTAGTTACAAGTATTTCGGGAAATTCTAAAGAAACGCTAAACGTTTTAGAATCATCCATTAAAATGGACTGTCATACAATTGCATTCTCATCAGGGGGAAAAATAGAAGAAATTTGTTCTAAAAATAACATAAATTTTAGAAAAATTGAAAAAATTCATTCCCCTAGAGCCTCATTTGTAAAATATGTATACTCTATTCTCAAAGTGTTAAATAAAATATTGCCTATTTCAAAATTAGAAGTTGAGCAATCATTTATTCAACTCGAAAAAATTTGTAATGAAATTTCTTTTAGAAATTTATCTACCTCTAACGAATCGCTGAGAATTGCAACTTGGATAACTGGCATTCCTTTGATCTATTACCCATATGGATTACAATCTGTAGCAATTCGATTCAAATCTTCCTTACAAGAAAATGTAAAGATTCATGCAATAACTGAGGATATTATTGAGGCTTGTCATAACGGAATAGTTGCTTGGGAAACAAAATCTAATGTACAACCTATTTTGATTCAGGGTAAAGATGATTATGTGAAAACCAAGGAGAGATGGTCTATCGTAAAAAAATACTTTGATGAAAATAGTATTGAATACCTAGAAGTTCGCTCTGTAGATGGCCATATTTTTACAAAACTAATTTGCATGATCTATTTGCTAGACTGTTCATCAATTTTTAAGGCAGTTATGGACAAAACGGATCCTTCCCCAGTTAGATCTATTGATTATATTAAAAATAATCTCTAATCAGACTTTAACCAAGGAGTTGGATTTCTAGCTTTTTTTGAAATTGAGCCCCATTGTTTTTTATTTGCTAGATACCATTCTATTGCATCTTTAATTCCTTGGTTCAAAGGAATCTTTGGTTTCCATCTTAATTTTTTCTTTGTTAAATTTGTGTCTAATGAATACCGTTTATCTTTACCCGGTCTCTCTGGTACAAATTCAATCAAGTCTTCAGATTTTCCCATTAATTTTAAAATATTTTTCACAATTTTAAGATCGGTTATCTCATTTGGATCTGCTATGTGGTATATCTGATTACTTTTTCCTTGCTGTGCTACTTTTAGTAATGCATTGCAATGATCAAAAACATGAGTCCAATGTCTTGTAGTTTGACCATCTCCGTGTATTGGAATTTTCTCATTTCTTGATGCTGCAATTATTGTTTTTGGAATTAATTTCTCAGGAAATTGTCTTGGCCCATAATTATTTGTGCACCTTGTAATTATGGTGTCAAGCTCGTATGTTCTAGCGTATGCCTTTACAAGCATTTCAGCTGAAGCTTTTGTAGCTGAATAAGGATTTGAAGGACATAATGGGCTATTCTCTTTATTCATACCTGATAATGTCTCCCCAAAAACTTCATCAGTAGAAATCTGAATTAGTCTTACTTTTTTATTTTTTCTCAACGTTTCCAAAATGGTATGTACTCCCTGCACATTTGATTTTAGAAATGGCATAGAATTTTTAATACTTCTATCTACATGACTATGTGCAGCAAAATTAATAACACAATCTACTTTGGGTATTAATTTCTCAATGATTTTTTTATCACAAATATTCCCCTTCACGAATCTATAGTTTTTAGTTTTAATTCCTTGCAAATTCAAAGGATTTGACCCAATTAGCATTGCATCAAGATTAATGACGGATGCATTTTTTTTTGAATTTAAAAATTCAATTATAAAATTACTTCCTATAAAACCACAACCACCAGTAACTAAAATTTTCATAATTTTAAACTATTATTAATTGACATATTTACCTTTATTTTAAAATCGAATAAATATCGAATTATTTTTCATTAATTATTCTTCTTCATATTCATCTTGAGATATTGGTTTTATTTTTTCATTATAAATATCGATTATTGTTTCTTTGAATAATTCAAACAGAAAATAATATGAAATTGCAGCGAGCTCTTCATAGGATGTAGGTGGTTCATGTAATGGAATTTTTTTTACTCTTATAATTGGTCCTGTATCATACTCTTCATCCATGTAGTGAACTGTGACTCCCCAATTCATTTCCTTATTTTCAATTGCAACATTCCATTGGGAAATCCCTGGGCTTGCTTTATATTTTGGTAGTGGACCTGGATGAAAATTTACAAAACCTTTTTTTGGTTTTGACAAAAGTGGCTCTGTAATTTTTCTAGTATAAACATAACATATTCCTAGTTCAAAATCTGTATCTGGAGGATTGTCATATATTGTGTAAATTTCATGTTTTAAATTATTCTTGGTTAAAAATTTTTGAATTTTTTCTATATGTCTTGTTTTTGTATATACTCTAATCAATAATATCCACCTTATTTTAAAAATGATATGTTTTTTGAAATTTTATCATTTTTATATATAAAAATACAAAATTCAAATGGTAAGTAATCATGTTTTAAAACCACCCTTTTTGAGAATTTTTTTGCAATTTTGAAAACTTTTTCTGGTGAAGCATGAAAATTTGAAGGTTTTTTAAAATCAACATAAGTACTAAGAAAGTCTATTGCTATTCCTTTTTTTGAAATTTTAAGCATTTCTTTCATTAGTTTTTCTATGTATGAGTAACTCCCATTTTGATTTGTAGTTCCTATTGCAAATGCCCAATCAAATTTTTTTTTAAGTGGCTTTTTCTCTATATCTCTTACATCAAAATATGAATTCGGATGTTTACTTTTTGCAATATCAATAAATCTTTCATTAATATCAATTCCAGTATATTTTACATTAAACCTTTTTTTATTTAGGAAAGCAAGAAAATCACCATAGCCACATCCAATGTCAATTACACTTGAATTTTTTAAAACTCCAATTTTTGATACAGCATTAAATCTAATGTCTTGTTTACCTTTCATCCATCCAATTCCAGCAGGAGTTGTTCCATATTCCTCATGAAGCTTTGTATAATGCCTAATTATGGATTTGAAGGTTTTTGAATCCAATAAATTGGAAAACAAATATGGGCATAAGAGTTTTTCATATGATTTTGACCCTTTTATTTATTGAATTGGAAATATTCTCTGGATTTTTCTTTTTCATTAAATAGTAGATCTAAAATTGATAATTTTTCTATAAATAAATTACCTTTTTGATTGTAAATAGGATGTTTATAATCATGATATGTGATTTTTATATTTTCATTTTCAAATAATTGTTTATCAGCATCAAGATACGTTTTAGCTTTAGGTCCTGAAAGATATTCAGTGGCATTAAGCTTTTTACATATATTTAACAACAATTGACTTCTTTTACCATCTACATTCAAACTTGATGCCTTAACAAATTTAGTATCAATTTGTAAATATTGAGAACATTTTGTAATGAATTCAATATTAAAATCAGAAATATAATCCCAATTTTTTTCATACATCTCTATCAAAAATTTAATCTCGTTGACATTTTTGCCGTAGTTACTACGAAACATAGTCATATGTTTGGATTTCCAATTTTTTGTATTGTCTATTAATGCATCTTTAATTAATGTTTTTTGAGAAATTTCTTTTGTAGGTAGACTGATCCAAGTTTCTTTTTCATTTTGTTCTGAAATAATTTTCAACTTATTTCTCATTTGCCAATTTCTTTTTTCAAATTTTACATTATCAAAAAATATAAAAAAATCTGATTTGTTAATAATATCAAAATATCCTAACCATGGAAATAAGGCAGGTTGAATTATACTTACCACAATTTTTTCATTTTTAGTATAAGACAATTTCATTTTTGAAGTTTTAATAAATTTGAAATTATGTAATCTTGTTCTATTCTTTTAATAGTTGGATATAATGGTAATGTTAAGCATTCTCTATATGCATCCATAGTAGAAGAATAGTCTTTATCTTTAAAACCTAATTTTTTAAAATAACTGAATTTGTGAATTGGCTTATAATGTACCGTTGTAAATATTCCTTGGTTTATCAATTTTTCATGAACTTTATTTCTACTAATTCCAAAAGATTTGTTTATTTTTATTATGTATAGATGGTAGATATGATTTTTTCCAACATATGTTGATGGTGTTTCTATTCCTTTTACATTTTCTAATTTTTTATTATAGTATTTAGCAGCATTAATCCTTTTTGCTTCTAAATCTTTAATTCTTAATAATTGGGACAAACCTAAAGACGATCTAACCTCATCTAGTCTAAAATTATATCCAAAATCCTTCATATCATAAATCCATGGTTTATTTTTCATATGTCTCTCAATTAATGACTTAGATAAACCGTGATTCCTTGCTTGAGTGATTTTTTTTGAAATTATGTTTGAATCTGTAATTACCATTCCCCCTTCTATTGTCGTGATGTTTTTTGTTGGATAGAAACTAAAACATCCAGCAATACCAAATGTTCCTACATGTTTATTTTTGAAAAATGCCCCTAATGAATGAGCACAATCTTCAATAATTTTTATATTATTTTTTTTTCCAATTTTTATTATATCCATAATATTGCATACACTACCTGCAAAATGAACTGGGATTATGGCCTTTGTTTTATTAGTAATTTTTTCCTCAATAGATTTTATGGATATGTTTAATGTAGAATCAATATCTGCTGGAATGGGTGTTGCCCCACAATGTAGAACTGCATTTGCAGTTGCAATAAATGTTAAATCCGGAACAATAACCTCATCGCCTTTTTTGATATCTAATGCTTTAAGTGTTAAATGGATTGCCGAAGTTCCATTTGATACTCCCATTGAAAATTTACTTTTTGTAAAATAACCAAACTTAGATTCGAATTTTCTTAATCTTGGGCCATCTGTTAATTGAGGATCATCAAGTGCATTCAACATCATATGCTTATCTTTCCTTGAAATTGATGGAATGTATAATGGAATTTTCAATAATCATGAACATACGGTAAGGTGCTTATAACAATTTATTTTCTAATTATTTTTATAACCACATATCATTATCCTTTTATGATCGATACTGTTGTGATACCAGCAGCTGGATTAGGTGGCCGTCTAATACCTGTAACTAAAGAAATCCCTAAAATCATGTTACCTATATTTCAAAAAAATCCTGATAATACTTATTTAATAAAACCATTATTGGAAATACTTTTTGAAAATTTATATGATGTTGGAATACGAAATTACTGTATTATTGTGGGACGAGGAAAAGAGACCATAGAAAATCATCTTACTCCACATTATGAGTTTTTAGATTTTCTTAAAAAAAATGGTAACAATCAATATATAAAAATTTTAAACAATCTTTATAGAAAAATTGAAAAATCTTCAATTATTTGGAAAAGACAACATAAACAATTAGGCATTGGTCATACTGTATTATTAGCTAAGGACGTTGTTGGTGATAAACCTTTTTTATTTCATTTAGGTGATTTGTATCTTCCATCAAAATCATTCTATAAAAAATTGTTTGATGCTTATGAAAAATATTCTCCTCAAGGAATAATAGGATTAAAAAAAATTGATAATCCCAAACAATATGGAATTGCATATGGAAATAAAATATCAAAAAACGTCTATGCTGTTTCCAAAGTAATTGAAAAACCAAAAATTTCTACTTCTAATTTGGGATTATCTGGAATAAATATTTTTGATCATGATATATACAATGCAGCAAAAAAAACTAAACAAAGTAAAAAGGGTGAAATTGAATTAACGGATTGTGTTCAGACTATGATGAAAATGAACTATAAAATTCTTGGATTTAAACATAATTCTAAAGAAATTTGTATAGATATGGGAACTCCTACAAATTATTTTAAAGCTTTAAAATATTCATATAATACATTATCAAAAAAATACTAATTATTTTTTTTATTGTCAAATATTTTATCGATAACAAATGTAGGACGTGTTCTAATTTCATCTAATGTTCTCC
Source organism: Nitrosopumilus sp. (assembly GCF_025698945.1). Taxonomy (NCBI): domain Archaea; kingdom Thermoproteati; phylum Nitrososphaerota; class Nitrososphaeria; order Nitrosopumilales; family Nitrosopumilaceae; genus Nitrosopumilus; species Candidatus Nitrosopumilus sp. Next base: position 8,647 of record NZ_JAILWM010000005.1, on the reverse strand, counting down.
ACAAATATTCGCCTAAAATTCCAAGCATGATCATTTGTATTCCTCCAATAAAAGTGACTAAAATTATTGTAGATGTCCACCCTTCTATTGGTGTTTTACCTATAAACCAATTATAAAATACGATTCCTCCATAAACAAAAGAACCTATTGCAAAAATTCCTCCTAGAATAGGTAGTAATTTGATTGGGAGATAAGAAAATGCAATAAATGAATCAATAACTAATTTTATTTTTTTGCTTAAACTCCAACCTGAATTACCTTCTTCCCTTTTTTCTCTTACATATGGAATTGTTACATAATCGAATCCTAACCAAACAAGTAAATTCATTGTAGTTGTATTTTTTTCTGGTAAACGATTCAATTCATTTACAACTTGCCTATCTATTAAATAGAAATCAAAACCCCCTTTAGGGAAATTAGGAATTGCATATTTTTTTAATAAATTATAATAAATATTTGCAGTTATTTTAGATGTGATGGAATCATGGCGTTCTTTACGAACAGCTAAAACTATTTTGGAACCCTTTTCCCAGTACTTGATCATATCTAAAAATAATTCTGGAGGATCTTGCAAATCTGCACTAATCACACCAACACAATTACCTTCTGATATTTTTAATCCGGCTCTGATTGCTGAATGACCTCCAAAATTTCTAGAAAGTTTTACAACTTTAATTATTTCAGGAAATTTTTCCCTAAACTCTAGTAAATATTTTAATGAATTATCTTTTGAACCATCATCTACAAAAATTAATTCAAATTCATATTGAGAAATTTTATTTTTAAGATTTAGTAAACGTTGAATTGTCTTTGGCAAACTTGGTTCATTAAATACTGGAATAATTATTGATATTTTATTCACAATTTATCTAAAAATCTACTGTCATATTTAAATTAAAAAACAAAATTAATGATAATTTGTGAAATAACTTACGAATACCATTAAATGTAACTTAAAATATTTTACTTTATAACGTTGAATTCATGACATTATATTAGGTAAACACAATTGTTTCAAAAATCCTTCATAATAGTTTTAGTTTTTGTTTTGTTTTATACTGCTTTTATCGTATATTCTGACTTTGATGATTTTGTTAAAAGTATTTCATTATTTAAAATTGAATATCTATTTCCTGTATTTGGATTATTTTTATTAGGAAAATTCATCAAAAGCATTAGACAATTTTTTTTATTAAAAACTGCTAACATCTCAATTTCGTTTAAAAAAAATATTTTACTTTATATGTCTGGTCTTAGTATGACTGTAACTCCCGGTAGTTCTGGCGAAGTGATCAAATCTTATTTTTTAAAAAAAAAATTTAGATACGATTTATCTAAAAGCATTCCCGTCTTTATTCTTGAAAAATTTTATGATTTGACAAGCGTAATAATTATTATTTCTTTTACTCTTTTTTTTATCCAATCTATAGAAATTTTTATACTAATTTCATTTATGATAATTATATTAACATTAGTTTATTCATTTACTAAATCAAAATCTGTTTTCCTTTTTATTTCTAGAAAATTAAATAAAATAAATTTTTTTAAAAAATATATATTAATTTTTGATGAATCTAACCACTTATTTCAATTATTAACATCAAAAAAAAATTTAGCACAAAATTTATTTTTTACAATTCTTTCAATGATTGCAGATGCTATCGCCATCTTATTTATTTTTCAAGGTTTTAATGTAGATTTAAGTATAATTTTTACAACATTTGTTGCCTTTTCATCATATCTTCTTGGAATTATTACTTTTTTACCTGGAGGTATAGGAATCACTGAAATAAGTTTTGTTAGTTTATTAACTGACAAAGGAATTGAGTTATCTCTTGCAACATCCATTATGGTAATGTCTAGATTAATTGGTACTTGGTTTTTAACAATAGTTGGTTTTATATCTACAAAATTATTTTTCAAATAATATTTTAAAATTTTTTTAAACAAGATTAACATATTTTAAATACAGTATTATATTATTGATGTACTGTTACTCATAATATGACTTTTGATATTGTCCACATATTTTTATATTTTATTTTTGAATTTTTACTTTTTTTTACTAGCATACGTTTAATCTTCTTAATTACAAAAAACAGTCAAAAAGAAATTCATAAATCTGAATTAGTTACATTGTGGTTAATCAGTACAATCATACTTTCTATTAGTATTGCGTCCCTTTTTTCGTTTCTTCATTTCAATGGAGAATTACAATACATGTTATCTGCTTTAACAATATTGATAATTTCTCATATAGATAAAAAAATAAATTTAAAAAATTATTATAAAGAAATTTCTTCACTGGTTGTTTCTTTTATAGATAAATTTTTAAATTGGAAAGCTATTGTGGTATTTTCTCTTGTTTTGCCAGTTATATTATTTGTAATTAGACCTATTGATGAAGCTGATTCTTCTCAAGTATTAAATTACATGTTTGATTGGTTGTTAAATGAAACTAATCCGTATATTATAACTGCTAGAGGTCCAGGATATTGGGAACTTGCTTACCTTCCTTCATTAGTAATCACAAATAATGATTCATTTTTCTGGATAACTTCTTTCAAACCCTTTTTTATTATAGTAACTGTCTCTTATCTGGTTGGACGTGCTATAGGATTACCTAACCGTCTTAATTGGTTTACTGTATTTAGCTGTTCCATGTTTTTTATTTTATGGTTTAGAACTTCTGGAGTATCGACTTTAAAAGCTGATCTACTTCTAGGTGCAGGTGTAATACTTTTTGCTTTTGCAATTTTAAGAGTTATGCGCGGTGACTTTAACAGAACTAGTCTGGTTTTCTTTTTGTCTGGAATAATTTTTGTACTTGCAAAATGGAATGGTCTTGCAATTTTATTTTGCTCAATAATTTTATTAATTTTATTTAATAAAAACAAAATTTTATTTGAACATAAAAAGTTTCTACTAATAATTCCTATAGGTATAGCTGTCGTATTTCTGACCAGTGGTCATTATTATGTAGAAAATCTGATAGAATTTGGTCATCCTTTAGCCAGCACTATGTTTGAAACTCGTTCTGACTATGTTTTTAAAGATTTGGCAAATACATCCATCTTTTCTAATTTAAATAATGAAAAAATGTATGAATATCTATTATATTATGAACCAAACATTAAACGAGCAGGCTTTCTATTTTCTGCAATAGTTTTATTCGGATTTATTGGCACATTGGGAACTCTCTTTTACTTTACTAGATTTTATTTTAAAACAAAACATTTTGAATCAAACATCCTCTTTTTGTCAATTTTTATTTTACTAGGATGGTTGATATTTTTAATTACTCCACTTAGTGCTGGTCCCAAACCTGATGACTTCTGGCACATAGAAACTTTTAACACATTAAGATATGCAGTAGGAACAATTATTCTTACAGAGGTTTTCTTTGTTTATTTTTTGTGGAAAATACGAATTCCACAATTAATTATTTTTGGCATAATTTCAATTAATCTTGTATCTAGACTAGTTAGTTTTTACTGGCAAATCTACCCATACCTTGACTTATCTTTCATAATTTATCCAATAATTGTTTCAATCATTATTTTGTTATTAAAAAATTCTTTATCTTCTAAAGCAAAAGTTTCAATTATTATTTCGCTTATGTTTTTAATTTTTGTATTTGCACCTACTCTAGTTGATCAACAAAGAGACACATGGCATTGGTATTGGAATGATGTGATTATGGAAGTATATTATCTCCCGTCCTCAACAATTGCATTACTTGAAGAACCTCCTAGGCCTTGGTCTTTACCTCCTAAACATCCATTTTATGGAAATAATTTTCAACATACTGTAATTCATCATACAGAAGAAAGTTTATTGGAAATATTGCAAGAATCTGACAATTTAGAAACAAAAGAACTTCTTCCTGACTATATTGTAATATTGTGTAACAAACATCTTTCATGTAATGATCATAGTTTTGAGATGAGTTTAGAATTTTCCATTTATAGTTATAAAGAAATCTTTTTAGGTAAACGTGGAATAATATTAGCATCAATTGAAAATTTTGAAAAATAATTACATAGTCCATTTTTCATATATAAAAAAATTATTTCTATAGTTTTTGGCGAATCATTTTGTATATCTGTATTTTACTATTAATCCCCATACAATGTCTCCTACACCTTAACTCTGATTTCCATTTCTTGGCATAAGACAAAATAGCATTTTTTCGTTATTGAGCCAAAGTTGAATACGATTCTATTAATTTACATATTTCTATTTTTCTAATTAAGACTTAATTCCTTTTATTAAATCATCTATTTTTAGATGTAATTTCCTTTTACAAGAAATGCTAAAATGTAATAAAAAAACATCTCAATTGACTAAATTGATTTTCGTTCCATTGGTAAATTTGTGGGAAAAAAGATCTCTTATTTTCTATTTCTCAGTATTGAATATTAAAATGAGATACAAAGGAACCTATTTGGGTTTACTTTGGTCTGTATTAGAACCTCTTTTTATTTTCTTGATTCTATATGTTGTATTTACTAGCATTAAAGATGTCAGTAAACAAGATGATTTTGCAATATATCTTATATTTGGAGTTTTCCTCTACCATTTATTCATACGAGGAAGTATGAATGGATTAGTAAGTCTGAAAGTTAATAGTAATATTTTGACTTTTATGAATATACAAAAAGAATTTTTTCCTGTAGTCAACACGGGTTCTGTATTACTATTAATGTTTGTACAACTAACTGTATTCTTTATCTTAGTGCCAATTTTTAATTTTTCACTAAGCTGGACAATTGTTTTCTTGCCATTTCTTATGGCGCTATTTCTTACACTAGTCTTGGGAATATCATATATCCTTTCAATCACATATGTGTTTTTCAAAGATATTCACCCTATTTGGGGGGTTCTTACTTATTCGTTGATCTTTATATCACCTGTATTTTGGTATATTCAAGATGCAAATGGAATATTACTTGAAATTCATAAAATAAATCCTCTTGGGCAATTAATTGAATTAGGTCACAAAATTATCTTTGGAATTGTTCCTACCTTTGAAGAATGGATTTACACTACTTCAATAGTATTTGGTATTTTATTCTTAGGCTATACAATTTTCCAAAAGTATGAAAATAAGGTATCTGAAAAACTATAGTGACATTATGGATTCTATAATTTTAAAAAATGTTACAAAAACATTTTCTGTAAGAAATAGTGAAAACACAGGAAACAAAAAATTAACCGCACTTGAAAATATTTCTTTTAATGTTCCTAAAGGACAAATGGTAGGAATAATTGGAAAAAATGGAAGTGGTAAAACTACCCTGCTTCGTACAATCTCTGGAATTTATCCTTCTGATTCAGGCTCAATTTCTGTTAGGGGAAAACTATCACCGTTATTACAAATAGGTACAGGGTTTCATGGAGATTTAATTGCTAGTGAAAATATTATGATATATGGTCTATTGTTAGGATTAAGAAAATCTGAAATTAAATTAAAAATTAATGAAATTATTCACTTTGCTGAGCTAGACAAATTCACTAACATGAAATTGAAAAATTATTCATTAGGAATGCGCTCTAGACTTGCTTTTTCTACTGCAATGCATATAGATCCTGATATTTTAGTTGTGGATGAAGTTTTATCCGTTGGAGATATCTCGTTTAGAAAAAAAAGTTTTGATGCATTTATTTCATTTAAAAAACGTGGTAAAACTATCTTGTTTTCTTCCCATAATTTAGATATGGTTTCAAAATTATGTGATAGAGTAATTTTTCTTGATAAAGGGAGACTCATTCATGATGGTAAACCTAAGGAAATTATTAAAAAATATGAAGATTATTTTTGATTGAGAATTATATTTTTTAAAAGAATTAATAATACTAATTTTCAATTTTGTTTGATGCTTTCTAAACAACCTGTATGTTTGCATTTTCACATCTTTAAGAATGCTGGAACTACTATAGATTGGATATTAAAAAAGAATTTTTCAAAAAATCATTTGACTATGGATGATCAAGCAACAAACCCTGCTGAAATTTTTAATTGGGAAAATATTTTAAATTTTTTACAAAAACATTCTGATGTACAAGCGTTTTCTAGTCATATTATTAGATTTCCAATACCTGAAAAATCATCTTTTCATTTTTTGCCAATGGTTTTCATCAGACATCCTATAGATAGAGCATTTTCTGTGTACAGCTTTAAAAAAAGAGATTCAGATAATTCTATTGCAACTATTATTGCGAAAACTGGTACTTTAAAAGAATTTGTTAATTGGAGTTTAAGTCTAAAAAAATACGCTGTAATGAAAAACTTTCAGGTATTGTATCTTTCCAAATCATCATATGATAATAATCCTATCACATTAGAGGATTATCATTTAGCACTTAAAAGACTCCAAAATTGTACTGTTTTGGGTATTGTTGATAGATTAGATGAAAGTTTAGTTGTTGCAGAAGAAGAATTAAAAAAATTCTTCCCAAAAATTGACCTTTCTTATAAAAGCCAAAATGTTAGTCATGATCGAAAGAATACTTTAGAAGAAAGAATAAATGACGGACGAAAAAAAATTGGTGAAAATCTTTTCGATAAATTATTATCTTTTAATAAATATGATTTAGAATTATATAATTTTGGAAATGATGAACTTAATCAAAAAATTCAAAAAATACATGATTTTAATAATAAATTAATTGATTTTAGAAATAGATGTCAAAAATTAAATTAGTTTTTTAATATGTATTTTCTTATAAAATCATGTCCTCTAGAATCCATGTCTTGGTATCAGCTATGCCAAAAAGTGGATCTACTTGGTTAACAAAACTCATTGAAAATTTACCTACAATGAATCTGGTACAGTTGGTTCCTTCTCATGACAGACGTGAACAAGAACTCTCTATTGATTTTCTTGAACGTTTTAATGATATTAATTATGTCTCTCATCAACATACCAGATTTTCAAAAGCAACAAAAACATATTTGGAAAAATTTTCAATAAAACCTGTAATAATTGTAAGAAATATTTTTGATGTAGTAGAAAGCTTTTATGATCATTTTAAACTATTTGGAACCCCAATTCCTATGGCATTTGTTCCTGAAGATATTTTGAAATGGGATAAGATTAAGGCATTTGAATTTATTGTAGATATGATCATACCATGGTATTTCAATTTTTATTGTTCTTGGGAAATTTACGATCAAAAATTTCTCATCACATATGAAGAACTCAAAAATAATCCTAAACACGTTTTATCTGCAATAACAGAATTTGCAAAAATTCCATGTACTATTAATGACATCGAATTGTCTGTTGAGAAAACATCTCAACAACCTACAAGAAGAAATGTATGTATCTCTGGAAGAGGTACTAATTTACCAGAACACCTTAAAAAAAGAATTTATGAATTTTCAGAATATTATCCAAATTCAGATTTTTCTTTATTAGGCTTAATCAAAAAATGATTATATTTGTATACTTTTCTGTTTTCATTCAAAACTATTTGTATGGTTCATATAATTAAAATACAAATCAAAAATAAATTAAATAATGGAAGAAAAATACAAAAAATTCCTTGAAAATTTAACCAAAAAGACTGAACACCAGAATTTAAGTCTAAAATTTACCGGTGAACGATTTGTACCCTTTTGTCCTGAACTGGCAAATTTATTTCAAGAACATATTATTCGTTATATGTTCTCATGCCAATTTATTAAAAATAAAATTGTTTTAGATGCAGGATGTGGGACTGGATATGGATCTTATTTACTTGCACAAAAAGGAGCAAAATCTGTACTGGGTATAGATACATCTAAAGAAGCAATTACTTTCTGTAAAAATAATTTCAAAATAAACAATGTCCAATTTAAAGAAGATGACTGTACTAACCCAAAAGTATCTGATTCTAGCATTGATGTTGTAATAGCATTTGAAATTTTAGAACATTTAAAAAATCCAGAACAATTTTTGTCACATGCTAAAAGAATTTTAAAAAATAATGGTTTACTTATTTTATCAACTCCTAACAAAAAAACTTACAATTCTGTAAACCCCTTCCATGAAAAAGAATATTCTAGAGAAGAACTAGAAGAATTTCTAAAAACTAAATTCGAATACGTTTCAATTTTTCATCAATCTTATCCCTCAACACTTGCAATTTTTGATTCAAAAAGTAATTCCACTATTCAAGAATTAGATGTTGAAGGAACAAAATCTGATCAAAATGATTCTGCATTATATTTTTTGGCAATTTGTTCTGATTCTAAATTACCTCATTACTCTAGTAAATTATTTTTATTTGATGAAGATACAATTCTCTTAAAAAATTTTCCTATTCTACAAAAACAAGTACGTTTACTTGATAATGAATTAACTGAAAGAGATGCAACTTATTCTCAATTAAAAAAAGAATTTGAAGAACGTTCTAAATGGGCTTTAGATCTAAACAATGAAATCGAAGAAAGAAAAAAACAAATTATACATTATCAAAATGAATCACAACAAAAAGATACATTATTAGAACAATTACAAGCTGATCTCAAAGAAAAAGATACATTATTAGAACAATTACAAGCTGATCTCAAAGAAAAAGATACATTATTAGAACAATTACAAGCTGATCTCAAAGAAAAAGATACATTATTAGAACAATTACAAGCTGATCTCAAAGA